>CAZGZZ010000017.1:0-31639 GCA_964530315.1 uncultured Lachnospiraceae bacterium | reverse complement strand
TTCTGCCTATGGTTGCACAGGCAAAGGCAGGGGAATGGAGATATAAGGCAGAGCCTTATGTTTATTCTTCAAACATTTTCGGACCTGAAAGTAACAGATTCGGTCTTGCAAATGTGTCGTGGCTTTCAGGAACGGCTTCTTGGATGTATATTGCCGCAACACAATATATTCTCGGTATCAGACCGCAGTGGGACGGCTTGATGATTGATCCTTGTATTCCTGCCGATTGGAAGGATATCAAGATTACAAGAGAGTTCAGAGGTTGTACGTATCACATCACAATTAAGGATGGTTCAAAACAGCTTTTCATTCCTCATGTTGAGGGCAGAAAAGAATACAGTGTTGAAGTGTAATAAGTAAAAAAAGTCCGTTGCTTTTAAAGCAACGGACTTTTGAGTGTGTTGATAAAGTTGGATTTCGGAAAAACACCTTATACGCCATAAGACTTTTCGGGCGACCCTGCTTGGTCACCCGTGGTCATCGTAGGCGACTGATGAGGTGAAGGATACATTTTTTGAAAACAATCAATAAAATGTGCGTGAAATATTGAAAAAAATTAATATATATTGTATAATGTAATTAATATATTACAAAGGAAGATTTATATGAGTATTGCAAAGATAAAATCTGCCGGGTTGAGCGGTATCGACGGATATATTGTTGATGTTCAGACGGACATATCAAGCGGCTTGCCGGCATTTGAAATTGTCGGGCTTCCCGATGCGGCAGTCAAGGAAGCAAAGGAGAGAATTCGCTCGGCGATAAAAAACATCGGAACGATGTTTCCGGGTAAAAGAATCATAATAAATCTTGCACCTGCCGCCTGCAAAAAAGAGGGTTCTGTTTATGATTTGCCTATGGCAGTATCAATTCTTTTTGCGACGGAACAGATAAAATGTGAAAACATCGATGAATACGCATTCATAGGAGAATTGTCGCTGGATGGCGGTGTTGCTTCGGTTGCGGGAGTTTTGCCTATGGTTATATCCTTATATAAGAGCGGAATAAAAAATATATTTGTTCCCTATGACAATGCATCCGAAGCGGCAGTTATAGAGGAATGCTCCATATATCCCATAAAATCCTTAAAGGATGTAATTATGCATTTTTCGGGTGAAAAAAAGATAGATAAACATTTTGTGGATATTTCAAAAATTCTTTCGGAAAATGAAAAAACGGTTCTTGATTTTTGCGATGTTAAGGGTCAGGAAAGCGTGAAAAGAGCAATAGAGGTTGCCGCTGCGGGCAATCACAATATTTTGCTCATAGGCTCTCCGGGAACGGGAAAAACGATGCTTGCACAGAGAATAAGCTCAATATTACCGGATTTGAGTTTTGATGAAGCTCTTGAGGTGACAAAAATACATTCAATTGCCGGAGAATTGCCAAAAAATGTGCCTCTTATTTCAAAAAGACCGTTCAGAAATCCGCATCACACAATTTCTCCGCAGGGACTTTCGGGCGGAGGAGCTGTTCCCAAGCCGGGAGAGTTGTCTCTTGCACATAACGGTGTATTGTTTTTGGATGAGCTTCCGGAATTTCGGCGTGATGTGCTTGAAGTTATGCGTCAGCCACTGGAGGACGGAGTGGTTACAATTTCAAGAGTTAATGCCACATTGTCCTATCCGTGCAATCTTATGATGGTTGCATCTATGAATCCGTGTAAGTGCGGTTATCTTGGTGATGCTCACAGAGACTGTACTTGTACCGAGAGGCAGATTGCAAAGTACAGAAGTAAAATATCGGGTCCGTTGCTTGACAGAATAGATATTCAGGTTGAGGTTGCAAATGTCGATTATGACGATTTGAGCTCATCTAAAAAAAGTGAGAGCAGTATTGAGATAAAAAAGCGTGTTGATGAAGCAAGAAAAATACAGATAGAAAGATATAAAAATTATCATATCTATTCAAATGCACAGCTTGATGCGGGACTTTTGCAGGAATTCTGCCGTTTGACGGAGAATGAAAACAAAATTTTAAAAGCCGCATTTGATAACCTCGGATTGAGTGCGAGAGCTCATTCCCGTATTTTGAAGGTTGCAAGAACAATAGCGGACCTTGAACACTGCAAGGATATAAAGGCGGAGCATCTTGCCGAAGCTATACAATACAGAAGTCTTGACAGAAAATTTTTTAAATAAAATATCACCTCATTTTTGTATTTTACAAAATTATTACATTATCGGTTTATGGGTTGACTTTTTGGTGGGTATCGTTTATACTGCATACGAATAAAAGGAAAATCGAAATGTAGTGTAGTGAATTTATACAAAAATGAGGTGATTTTCTATGAACGAAAGAAAGAAGTTTAAAGGATTTTGGAAGTATGTTTTTCCGTATATGAAGCCGTTTGCAAAACAGCTTGCATTTACGACCGTATGCTCGATTATTGTCGGAGTGTTTGTGGCTTTTCAGCCGCTCGTTATCAAATGGATTGTTGACGACGGTATATCGAACAACCTGTTAGAAAGCTCCGAAAAGATTAAATATGTGGCATATATGTGTGGGTTGTATGTGCTGTTTTCGGCAGGAAGAATAGGGTTTTGGGCAATAGGATATTTGAATGTTTTGAAATCTCTTGAGGGGATTATGTTTTCAATCCGCTCAAAGTTTTTTGCAAATGTTCAGAATATGTGTATGCGTTTTTATGAGAAAATTTCTGTCGGCGAGCTGTTTAACTGCATAATGGGTTCTCCGATAGCAAACATAAAAACATTTTTAAGCTCAATATTTTTGAGTGTGCCGTATCAGGCGGTGTCGCTTGTTATTTCCCTTATAGCACTCTCGTCGTATGACTTGATTTTGACGGGCATATTACTTTTGACCGTTGCGGTTATGGCATTTATTAATTTTATGTCAAGAAAAAAGGTCAGAACGGCATATAAGGAATACATAAAAACAGAAACGGAGACAAGCCAATATTTAAATGATTCCCTCCATGGGATGGAGGCTGTCAAGCTCTACTCAATAGAGGAAAATCAGTTAAAAACCTTTAGGGAATTTATCACAAATATGTATGAAAAGGGCTTGAGGGCAAGCTACAAGGACTATATTGCAAAAATGTGGCCAGAATTTGTGAATTTTTTAGGAACTGCATTGGTGTATCTTGTCGGTGCGGCGGCGTGCATATACAGAGGAATGTCTGTCGGAGTTTTGTATGCTTTTTTGTCAAGCATGGGGAATATTTTGTCCGTATTCATCGCGTGGCTCGGATTGGGTATCCAGCAGACAAGTGCCGAAGCCGGGCTTTACAAAATACTTGATATTATAGAGGCAGATTTGGGTATTCCCGAGGTTGAGGATGGACACCAAAGAGATGTTAAGGTTGAAAAGGAAAGAGCCGTTAAGAAGAATATGTCCTGCATATCATTTGTAAATGCAGGATTTGGCTATGACAACAAGAAAATATTCAAAAATTTGAACTGTGATATAAAATATAACGAAAGCGTGGCACTTGTAGGAGGAAGCGGAAGCGGTAAGAGTACATTTACAAAGCTTCTGATGAGAATTTATGATTTGAACAGCGGAAGCGTAAAGCTTCACGGTCAGGATGTCAGAAAATATAAAAGCCATGATTTGAGGGTGACATTCGGAGTTGTTCCGCAAAATCCGTTTATTTTCTACGGAACTATTTGGGATAACATAAGAATAGCACGCCCCGATGCCACAAACAAGGAAATAGTTAAGGCAATGGAAATTGCTCATGTACACGAGTTTGTGAATGAGCTTGAGCTTGGATGGAATACAATTGTCGGTGACGGTGCGTTGGGACTTTCGGGCGGACAGAAACAAAGAATTGCGATTGCAAGAGCTGTTTTGGGCGATCCGGATATACTTGTTTTTGACGAGGCAACCTCTGCTCTTGACAATATTTCGGAGCATCACATTCAACAGGCGATGGAGGAGCTTATGAAGGATCACACGGTAATAATTGTGGCACATCGTTTATCAACAATAAAAAATGTTGATAGAATTTTGGTGTTCGATAAGGGAGAAATTGTTCAGGAGGGAAGCTACAGCGAGCTTTCGACAAAAGATGGTGAATTTAAAAATTTGCTTAATACATAAAAAAGCGGTGCAAAAAAACTTGTTTTTTTGCACCGCTTTTGTTGACTTATCGGTGTTATTGGTGATATAATTATTATAGACTGATAGAATGGGAGCAGAATTTATGAAAATCAAAGATTTGTTGAAAAGAGAAACACCGTCCTTGTCTTTTGAAGTGTTTCCGCCGAAAACGGAAACATCGTTTGAAAGTGTCAAATCGGCAACCGAGGAAATTGCAAAATTGAAGCCGTCCTTTATGAGTGTTACCTACGGTGCCGGCGGAGGAACAAGTAAATATACACTTGAAATCGCAAAAAATATAAATAAATTGTACGGCGTGCCGACACTTGCACACTTGACTTGTGTTTCATCGACAAGAGAAACGGTCAGAAAAAAAATTGAGGAAATCCGAGATGCCGGAATAGAAAATATAATGGCGTTGAGAGGGGATATTCCGCAGATACTTGAAAATGACGACAGAAGCAAGTGGGATTACCGTTACGCAATAGAATTGATAGAAGAAATCAAGTCGATTGACGCCGATTTTTGTATCGGATGTGCGTGCTATCCCGAAATTCATCCTGAAAGTGAGAACCAAAAGGAAGACATAAAAAGACTGAAAGAAAAGGTTGATGCCGGATGTGATTTTATTACAACGCAAATGTTTTTTGACAACAATCTTTTATATAACTTTTTGTATAAAATAAGAGAGGCAGGTATTTGTGTTCCGGTTATTCCGGGAATTATGCCGATTACCAATGCAAATCAGGTTGAAAGGGCGATAAAGCTTTCAGGCTCATTTATGCCACAGAGATTTAAAAGCCTTGTTGATAAATTCGGCTCAAATCCCGATGCTATGAAGCAGGCGGGAATTGCATACGCAACCGATCAAATCATAGATTTGTATGCGAACAATATATCGAATGTACATATCTATTCGATGAATAAGCCCGAAGTGGCAGGAAAAATAAAGGAAAATCTATCGGATATTTTGGGAAAATGATAATAACGAAATTTTATGAAGAACCGCATTTTTGCGAAAAAGAGATTTTAAGATATTCCGGCGGCGACGGCAACGACAAAAAAACGGCAGAGCTTGTGTACTCCACAATCGACGAGGTTAAGGGAAAATTATCGTATAAGGTTTGTTACGGTGTATTTGAACTGCCGACGAAGGATGGTATTTTTGATATTGATTCAAAAATATTTAAAAGAAATACAAACGAATGTCATTCATTGCTTGTTTTTGCAGCGACGGTTGGTGTTGAGATTGACCGCCTGATTGCAAAGTACGGAAGAATTTTTCCGTCAAGAGCTTTGATTATGCAGGCAATAGGAGCGGAGAGGATAGAAGCGCTCTGCGATACTTTCTGCAATGATTTTGAAAAGGAAAACGGGGTGTATTTGTCCTCCCGCTTCAGTCCCGGTTACGGAGACTTGTCCCTTTCGGTACAGCAGGAAATTTTTGATGTTTTGAATTGTCAAAAGCATATCGGTCTTACGCTTAATGGCAGCTTGCTGATGTCACCGTCAAAATCGGTAACGGCATTTGCCGGAATTTCGGATAAAAAAATAAAAAATACAAACAACAAGTGTGCAATGTGTAACAAAACAGACTGCGCATACAGAGGTGCGATATGAATTTTAGAGAGTATTTAAAAAATAATATAGTTTATCTTGATGGCGGTATGGGTACGCTTTTACAGGAGAATGGTTTAAAGCCGGGAGAACATCCCGAAAGGTGGAATATAACACATTCCGATATCATAATAAATATACACCGTGATTATTTTGATGCCGGAAGTAATGTTGTTTGTGCAAACACTTTCGGAGCAAATTCGCTGAAGTTTTCCGATGAAGAGCTTGAAGAAATCATAAAAGCGGCGATGAATAACGCAAAAAAAGCAAGACAGCTTTCAAAATCCGATGCAGAAAAGTATGTTGCACTTGATATCGGCTCTCTGGGAAAGCTTTTGAAGCCGTTGGGTGATTTGGATTTTGAGGATGCGGTTGCCGTTTTTGCAAAAACGGTAAAACTCGGAGTGAAATACGGTGCAGACCTTGTTATTATAGAAACTATGAACGACAGTTACGAAACAAAGGCGGCACTTTTGGCGGCAAAAGAGAACAGCACTCTTCCGGTCATTGTCACAAATGCTTACGGTGAGGACGAAAAGTTAATGACGGGAGCATCTCCGGCAGCAATGGTTGCATTGCTTGAGGGTATGGGTGTCGATGCGTTGGGTGCGAATTGCTCATTAGGTCCGAAACAGCTTTTTGGGGTTGCGGAAGAACTTATAAAAAATGCATCCGTGCCTGTTGTCCTAAAGCCTAATGCGGGACTTCCGAAAGCGGTCGGCAAAAGGACGGTTTTTGATGTTACGGCGGAGGAATTTTCCGATGACCTTGCAGATTTGATAAAAAAAGGAATAAGAGTCTGCGGAGGATGCTGCGGGACAACGCCCGAATATATTAGGGTTCTTTTTGAAAAAACAAAGGATATGAGACCCCGTGAACTGACAAACAAAAACATAACCGCCGTGTCATCATATACGCATTGTGTAAAATTTGGGGAAAAACCTATATTGATAGGAGAGCGTATTAATCCGACGGGTAAAAAGCGTTTCAAACAGGCACTTGTCGAAAATGATATAGATTATATTTTGACGGAGGGTGTGAATCAGCAGGAAAAAAATGTTGATATATTGGATGTTAATGTGGGACTTCCAGACATTGATGAGGTTTCGATGCTTGAGACTGTTGTGTGCGAATTACAGGCGGTTATAAATCTTCCATTGCAGATAGATACCTCCGATGCTTCGGCAATGGAAGCAGCAATGAGAAGATACAACGGTAAAGCAATGATAAATTCCGTCAACGGAAAAAAAGAAAGTATGGAGAAAATCTTTCCGCTTGTGAAAAAATACGGCGGAGTTGTTGTTGCACTTACGCTTGATGAGGACGGCATACCCGAGAATGCGGAAAAAAGAGTTTTGATTGCAAAGAAGATTTTAAAAATCGCAGAAGAATACGGAATAGATAAAAAAGACATTGTTTTTGATACACTTGCAATGACGGTCAGTGCAGATACAAAAAGTGCAAAAACGACACTTTCGGCTCTGAATCAAATAAAAAACAATCTTGGATGTCACACTTCACTCGGAGTGTCGAATGTATCGTTCGGACTTCCGAACCGTGATGCTATAAACTCGACTTTTTTTGCACTTGCGCTTGAAAACGGGCTTTCTGCGGCAATTATGAATCCTTATTCGCAGGATATGATGAAAACTTATTACACATATAACGCCCTCAAGGATTTGGACGAAAACTGCGAAGAGTATGTGAAAAATTCCGAATTTTTTGTGACTGCCGCTCCGAGTGTGTCGGGTACTGTTCAAAAAAATGAAGAGGAATACAAATCCGAACTTCAGCACGCAATTATAAAGGGCTTTAAGGATAAAGCCGGAGAAATAACAAATGAGCTTTTGAAAAGCGTTGCGGCAATGGATATCGTCCAAAATGAAATCATTCCGTCTTTAAACAAGGTGGGAGAGGGTTTTGAGAAAAAAACAGTGTATCTTCCGCAGTTGTTAATGAGTGCCGAGGCTGCAAAATGTGCTTTTGAATATATCAAAAAGCATATGTCAGAAAAGGAAGAAAAATCCGAAAGTAAGGGAATTTTTGTTATAGCAACCGTTCACGGTGATATTCACGATATCGGAAAAAACATTGTGAAGCTTCTTTTGGAAAACTATGGTTTTAATGTTGTTGATTTGGGAAAGGATGTTCCGCCCGAAACTGTGGTTGAAACGGTGGTTAAGCTTCACGCTCCGATTGCCGGGTTGAGTGCATTAATGACAACAACCGTACCTGCAATGGAGGAAACGATAAATCTTATTAAAAAAGAAGCACCTTGGTGCAAAACTGTTGTCGGCGGTGCTGTTTTGAATAAGGAGTATGCCGATAAAATCGGTGCTGACAAATATGCGAAGGATGCAATGGAAACGGTGCGGTTTGCGGAAAAAATTCTTTGCGAAAAGTAAGATATTGGTATTGAAAAAAACAGTATGTTATGATATACTTAAAATTGGGTGATAATGTGAGAAGATTATTTGTTGATTTGGGAAAAAATTCGTATGATATAGTGCTTGAAAACAGCTTTTCAAGACTTTTGGAGGAGCTTGAGAAAATTAATTGTTCCAAAAATGTTTTGATTGTCACCGATTCGGTTGTCTCAAAGCTTTACGAAGAACAGGTGAGAAAAATTCTTTTGTCGGGCGGATATGATGTTGCAACCTGCGTTTTTGAAAACGGAGAGGAAAACAAGAATATCGACACGATTTTGGAAATCTCAAAGGCACTGCTCCGGCATAATGCCGACAGAAAAAGTACGGTAATAGCGTTGGGCGGCGGAGTTGTAGGAGATATGGCAGGATTTGCCGCTTCGATTTATATGAGAGGTATTGATTTTGTTCAAATCCCAACAACTCTGCTATCCCAAACAGACAGCAGTGTCGGAGGTAAAACCGGCATAGATTTTCTGAAGGCAAAAAATATTCTCGGTGCATTTCATCAACCTAAACTTGTGTATATAAATTCGTCTGTTTTAAAAACTCTTCCCGAAAGAGAGCTTATATCGGGAATGGGTGAGGTAATCAAACATTCAATAATAAGAGATAAGAAATTTTTTGAATTTCTTTTTGAAAACACCGAAAATGTCAGAAATTTGAGCGATGATATTCTCTTGGATATGATTTACAAAAACTGCTCGATAAAGGCATCTGTTGTCAGTATGGACGAAAAGGAAAACGGTGTGAGAGCCGATTTGAATTTCGGACACACCTTCGGTCATGCGGTTGAAAGCTATTCTGGTTTTGAATTAAGCCACGGAGAATGTGTCGGACTCGGAATGATTGCGGCATCAAAGGTATCGCTTATGCGTAAATTGATTACCGAGGAAGAATTCTTAAAAATAAAGGAAATTCTTGAAAATTACCGATTCCGAACAAAAACAATCATAAGAAATACAGATGATGTCATTTTGCTTATGCAAAAGGATAAAAAGAAAACGGACGGAAAATTGAAATTTGTTTTGCCTGTCGGAATAGGCAAGGTTATAAAAACAAGTGACCTTTGCGAAGAAGAAATCCGGGAGGCATTTAAAGAAATATCTGAAATTTGACGGAGGTATAACATAAAATGGTATTATGGTCGTTTATTGTTGCGGCAATTATCGCACTTGACCAAATTTTTAAATGTTGGATAACAAATAATATAGGCTTGACAGATTCTTTGACGGTTATTCCCAATGTGATAGATTTTGTATATGTGAAAAATACCGGAGCGGCATTCAGCTTTTTGGCGGATAAGGCTTACGGAATAATAATTCTTTCCTGTATATCGGTTTTGTTCTGCATATTTGCGGTGTGGTTTATGGTTAAGAAGAAGCCTCAAAGCAAAATGTTGAGGATTTCTCTTGCTCTTATGCTGTCGGGTGCATTGGGAAATGCAATCGACAGGATTTTCAGGGGATATGTTGTCGATTTTATAGAAGCGACATTCATAAATTTCCCTGTTTTCAACATAGCGGATATTGCCATAACATCGGGTGCGGCACTATTGATAATATTTATGCTCTTTTTCGATAAAGAAAAAGACAATGAAATTTCGGAGAATTAAATGGAAAATATAATACTTACGCCCCTGGCTTGCGATGTCGGAGAGAGACTGGATAAATATATAAGTGAGAATACGGAGGATATATCCCGTTCATATGTACAGACACTGTCAAAAAACGGTCATGTTTCGTCAAACGGAAAGAAGCTTGATAAAAATTATCGCATAAAGGGAAACGAAATAATTGAAATTGAGTTGCCCGAACCGCAAATTCAGGAGGTCAGTGCGGAGAATATTACGCTTGATATAGTTTATGAGGACGAAAATTTGCTTGTTGTGAACAAACCGCAGGGGATGGTTGTTCATCCCGCACCGGGAAATTACAGCGGAACGCTTGTGAATGCTTTACTTTATCATTGTCACGACAGCTTGTCGGCAATAAACGGAGTGATAAGACCGGGTATAGTGCATAGGATAGACAAGGAAACAAGCGGACTGTTGGTTGTTGCAAAGGATAACAAAACACATACGGCGCTTGCAGAGCAAATAAAAAGCAAAAAAGCATTAAGGTCATATTTTGCACTTGTCAACGGCAAAGTAAAGAAGGACGGAACGGTCAATGCACCGATTGCACGCCACCCAAAGGACAGAAAAAGAATGGCGGTTGTTGCGGGCGGACGGGAAGCGGTCACCCATTACAGAGTAGTTGAAGAGTTCGGGGAATATACATTGCTCGAATGTATATTGGAAACGGGAAGAACGCATCAGATAAGAGTTCATATGGCACATATCGGACACAGTATTGTCGGAGATAAGACTTACGGAATAAAAAAAGAAAAATTCAAGCTGGAGGGTCAGCTTCTTCATGCAAAAACTCTCGGCTTTGACCACCCGGTAACGGGTGAAGAAATGAAATTCACATCGGACATTCCCGATTATTTTGAGAATGTGCTGGATATTTTGAGAAAGAAAGGGTTGGGGTAAATGCCTGATAAAAAAATAAAGGTTTGTGTAATATTCGGAGGTCAATCTCCGGAGCATGATATTTCCTGTATATCGGTATCGTCCGTTTTGAAAAATCTTGATAAGGAAAAATACAAGATATCAACTATAGGAATAACGAAAAAGGGCGAATGGTTTTTGTATTCCGGTGGTTATGACAAAATTGCGAACGGCGAATGGAAAAAGGATAAAAAGCATTTGAAGAAAGCAATTATTTCTCCCGATGCAAAGGATAAGGCGATAATTGTTTTTGAAGATGAAAAAATAAAGAAAATAAAACCTGATATTGTGTTCCCCGTTTTACACGGAGAATACGGAGAGGACGGAACAATTCAGGGTCTTTTGGAAATGTCGGGAATAAAATATGTCGGAATGGGAGTTTGTGCTTCGGCAAACGGAATGGATAAGGCATTTTCAAAAATGGTATTTGCAAATGCGGGAATTCCGCAGGCAGATTGGATTGTCGTAAATGATTTTACGATTGACGATATTGACGAAATTGCAAAAGAGGTTGAAAATAAATTCGGCTATCCGTGTTTTGTTAAGCCTGCATCAACAGGTTCTTCTGTCGGTGTCGGCAAGGCGAAAAACAAGGAAGAACTGACAGACGCACTTCAAAATGCCGCAATGTTCGGAAGAAAAATTTTAATTGAGGAAAATATTGACGGACATGAGGTTGAGTGTGCGGTTCTCGGAAACAAAAATCCGCAGGCATCGACAGTCGGAGAGATAATTCCGGTGGTTGAGTTTTACGATTTTGATGCAAAGTATAAAAGTGGTGCGACAAAGCTTCAAATTCCTGCAGATATTCCGAACGAACAGACAGAACAAATAAGAGAATACGCAAAAAGAGCATTTAAGGCACTTGACGGTTCGGGACTTTCAAGAGTTGATTTCTTTGTCAAATATAAGGATAATTCGGTTGTTTTAAACGAGATAAACACAATGCCGGGATTTACAAGCATCAGTATGTATCCAAAGCTTTGGGAAGCTGTTGGAAAGAAATATTCCGATTTGCTCAATGAGCTTATAAATTTGGGATTAGAGCGTGTGAAATAGGAGAACGGAATTGAAAAAACATAACGCAACGGTTAAAATAACATCGGTTATAAATTCGGACGAAAAGGAAAAAAGCGAATTTGTGACCGACGGAGCATTTTATTTGAAAAACGATTCGTATTACATATTATACGAAGAAAAAGAAGAAATGGGAATGGCTGATGGAGCGGTGACGGTAAAGGTATCGGAGGACGGCGTGAGTGTTACAAGAAAGGGCGGATTTTCGTCAAGAATGAACTACCGCACGGGTGCTTCTTACGAAACTCTTTATAATACACCCTATGGTAGCTTTCCGATAATTATATCAACCCGAGAAATCAACAAAAGTTTAAATATTACGGGAGGAAGGATTGAAATTCTGTATTCGGTCACAATCAGCAATGAAGAAAATTTTCATTCACTTGCGATTGAGGTAAAAGCAGATTGAAAATTCTTACAAAAGCGAGGTTTTTGAGATGATGAAAAAAATTCTTTCGGTTATCTTGGCGATTGCGGCAATCCGGTCAACAATATTTGCAAAAGAAGACAAGGTTGCCGAATATGAATATATGGATAAGCTGTTCGGATTTGCCGAAGAGCTTTATATCGACGAGAGTATTACAAAGGAGGACATCTTAAAGGAAGCTGTAAAAAAATATTTAAAGGATAATCCGGATGCAATGGAGGATATCATAAAAAACGGATTTTCAAGCCTTGATGATTACAGCGAATATTATACAAGCGATGAGCTAACAAGCTATATAAACAATATCAATCATACTTTTTACGGAATAGGTGTTTCGATAAAGGCTGACGGTGATTATATAAAAATAGTGGGCGTTCTTGAGGGCGGAAGTGCAATTAAAGCCGGAATAGAAGAGGGTGATTTGATAAAGGCTGTTGATGGAAAGGATATGAAAGGCTTGTCAATAGATGCCGTGCAGGCGGCTGTTACGGGAGAACTCGGAACGGAAGTGTCGGTGACGGTTTTTAGAGGAGCGGAGGAGCTGACCTTCAAAATGGAAAGAGCTCCGGTTAATGATTCAACGGTAAGTCACCTTGTTTTGGATGATAACACTGCTTATGTTTCGGTTGTAAATTTTGCCGCAAGCACAGCGGACGAATTTGCGGTTGTTTTGAAAAAGCTTGACGAAGAGTCGATAACAAATATAATTCTCGATTTGAGAAATAATCCCGGAGGCTATCTCGATGCGGCTGTTGAAATGGCGAAGCTTGTTGTTCCGAAAGGAATAATCGTTCAAACAGTCTATAGAAACAAGGAAGCAAATAAAACTTATTATTCCACACTCGAAAATCCAAAATATAAATTTGCGGTGCTTGTCAATGAAAATACGGCAAGTGCATCGGAAGTTTTGACCTCTGCAATGCAGGAGTCGGGCGTTGCAACCGTTATCGGCGAAACGACCTACGGAAAAGCCTTGATTCAAGAAATGTATAATTTGAGAGGATATGATGGATTTAAGATTACTACGGGAAGATATATTACAAGAGACGGAAACGAAATAAACAAAAAGGGAATAACGCCAGATGATTATATTTTGAACACCACAGAAGAAATAGATATATCAAAATATCCGAAGATAAATTATTCCGAAGAATCCGTTGTTGGAGATTCCTCCGAAAACATAAGGGTTATCAAGGGAAGAATGTCGGTTATGGGATATTACATAGAAAAGGTTGATGAGAATTTTTCATATGACCTTGAGGCGTCAGTTCTTGATTTTCAGATAGAAAGGGGTTTGAAACCGACGGGAAAGCTTGACAGAATAACTCTTGTGCAAATTGAAAATAAATTTGCAGAAACAGAGGTAAGCGTTGACAATCAACTTTACACGGCATATGAATATTTCGGAGGAAACAGAGAATCTCTTGACAAAATATTGTATGGTGAATAAAAATGTCACTGCCGAAGAATTTCGGCAGTGTTTTTTTGAAAAAATGATTGACAATTTTAAATTTTTATAGTAATGTATAAGGGTATCAAAAAAATTGCATATAATAGGAAGAAAAACATATGCTCCGAGGAGGGATTTTTGTGGACAAAAAACAAATGTGGATTTGGCTGACCTGTAAAAAGAGTATGTCCTCAGATAAGATAACCTCTTTGCTGAATAAATTTGATGATATTGATGAAATATATAATGCAACGGAAGCAGATTATAAAAATATCGATTTGATAAGGCAGAGCGATGTTGAATCTTTATGTGACAAAAGCATGGAAAATGCAAAGAGTGTTATAGAAGAAACCTACAGACTCGGTGCATACATTCTGACTTTTGATGATGACAAATATCCGGAGAAATTAAGAAATATTTCCGCTCCGCCATATGTCTTGTATGTCAAGGGAACGCTTGATGTGAGCGGTGATATGGTTGGAGTCGGCATTGTCGGAACAAGAAATATGAACGAATACGGAGAAGAAGTGACAAGAAAATTCTCCTTTGAGCTTACAAGAAGCGGTTTTACGGTTGTAAGCGGTCTTGCACTCGGAGTTGATGCGGTTGCGGCGAGAGCGGCAATTGCGGCAGGCGGAGAAACGATTGCGGTTTTGGGATGCGGCATAGATTACGATTATCCGAAAGCAAACAGGCAGTTGAGGGCAATGATAGAAGAGTACGGTGCGGTTGTGACAGAATATCCGCCGGGGACAAAGCCTTTGGCAATAAACTTTCCTTTGAGAAACAGAATTATTGCGGGACTTTGCGAGTGCTTGCTTGTAACTCAAGCACCGAAATCAAGCGGTGCACTGATAACGGCAGGATATGCAAACGATATGGGAAAGGAAGTATTCTGCGTTCCGGGAAGTATATTTGATTTGAATTGTGTCGGGGGAAATTCTCTGATAAAAACGGGAGCAACACCCGTAACCTCGGCAGATGACATAACAGAGCTTTATAAGAGTCGTTTGGATGGTTTTGCTCCCGGAAAAATAAGAGAAAATTTTGAAAATCTGCAAACGGAAAAGAAAAGCATAATAAGAAAAAAGATAGATGAGGTTAAGGAAAAAATTATAAAACCGTCCGTCAATGACGGAAAATACAAAAACCTCGATGAAACGCAAAAAGCAATTTTGGCAATTATAATAGAAAATGACAGAATAAGCGTTGATGAAATAATAAGAAAAACAGATATTGCTCCGGCAAAGATAGGTGCGGCACTTTCACTAATGGAAATGATTGGAGTTGTCCGCAAAATGCCGGGTAATTTTTACGAGATAAATTGATAGTAAGGAGTAAATTGATATATGGCAAAAAATAAAAAGCTGTTGATTGTCGAATCACCGTCAAAGGCTGAAACGATAAAAAAATATTTGGGAAGCGACTATAAGGTTATGGCATCGGTCGGACACATTATAGATTTGCCAAAAAGTCAGCTCGGAGTTGATGTTGACAATGATTTCACACCGAAGTATATCACAATAAGAGGTAAGGGCGACCTGCTTTCACAGCTTAAAAAGGAAGCAAAAACCGCATCAAAAGTTTATCTTGCAACCGACCCGGACCGTGAGGGAGAAGCAATAAGTTGGCATCTTGCCAATGCCTTGAATATAGATGTTAATTCAAAATGCAGAGTGACATTTAACGAAATAACCAAAACTGCCGTAAAAGCGGCGGTAAAGGATCCGAGAAGTATTGATCTTGATTTGGTGAATGCACAGCAGGCAAGAAGAATTTTGGACAGAATTGTGGGATATAAAATAAGTCCTATTCTTTGGGATAAGGTTAAAAAGGGATTGAGTGCCGGAAGAGTTCAGTCCGTTGCAACAAAGCTTATTTGTGACAGAGAGGAAGAAATTCTTGATTTTGTGCCGAGAGAATATTGGACGGTTGAAGCAGAACTGTTTGAAAATGAGAAAAAGTCATTTGTCGCAAAATATTACGGAACGGAAAACAAAAAAGAAGTTGAATTTGCAACCAAAGCGGAAGCTCAGCAGGTAATAGATGAGGTTAAAAAGTCAAAGCTTGTTGTTGTTTCAAAGAAAAACGGAAACATAACTAAAAATCCGCCGCCCCCCTTCACAACAAGTACATTGCAACAGGACGCATCGAGAAAAATCAACTTTGCAACAGCAAAGACAATGCAGGTTGCACAGGGCCTTTATGAGGGCGTGAATTTGGGAGGAAAACTCGGAACAATAGGTCTTATAACCTATATGAGAACCGACTCTTTGAGAATTTCAAAGGAAGCACAGGCAGAAGCACTGGAATATATATCATCGGCGTATGATGAAAAATACCGTATGCCCAGACAATACAAAACAAAAAAGAGTGCACAGGATGCTCATGAAGCAATTCGTCCGACAAATGTGTCATTGACACCGGAGTCAATAAAGGGAAAGCTTTCAAATGAGCAGTATAAGCTTTATAAATTGATTTGGGAAAGATTTGTTGCATCGCAGATGGCGTCGGCGATTTACGATACTGAAACCGTAACCGTAAGTGCAAATTCACATATGTTCAGAGCAACAGGCTCAACAATTTCATTTAAAGGTTTTATGGCTGTATATACCGAGGGAAGTGATTCGGGAAAGGAAAAAAACAAGGCGTTGCCGAAACTTGCAGAGGGATGCGAGTTAAACTGTTCAAAGGTTGAACCACTCCAGCATTTCACACAGCCGCCGGCAAGATTTACCGAAGCGTCGCTTGTTCACGAGCTTGAAGAAAACGGTATAGGCAGACCGAGTACCTATGCACCGACAATTTCGACAATTCTTGCAAGAGGATACATTGTAAGAAACAAAAAGCAGCTTGTTCCGACAGAACTCGGATTTGTTACGACTGATATTATGAAGAATAATTTTTCCGATATTGTTGATGTTGAGTTTACCGCAGGAATGGAAACAAATCTTGACGAGGTTGAAGAGGGCAAGAAAGATTGGGTGAAAATATTGAAAGATTTTTATCCCGATTTCAGTAAAAATCTTGAACTTGCAATCAAAAATGTTGAAAAAATCAAAATTAAGGACGAGGAATCGGACATTGTTTGCGAAAAATGCGGAAGAAGAATGGTTTATAAATTCAGCAAATACGGAAAATTCCTTGTTTGTCCGGGATATCCAGAATGTAAAAATACAAAATCAATAAGAGAAGAAACGGGCGTTAAATGCACAAAATGCGGCGGTGAAATTTTAAAGAGAAAATCAAGAAAAGGCAAGATTTATTACAGCTGTGAACACGCTCCGAAGTGTGATTTGATTTTGTGGTATAAGCCTGTAAAGGAAGAAAAATGTCCGAAATGCGGCGGAATACTTGTTGAAACAAACGGAAAAATTCCGAAATGGGTCTGTTCAGTTCAAGGGTGCGGATTTTCGGAAAATAAACCCTCGAAGGATGTGAAATCGAATGAGAGTTAAGGTGATCGGAGCCGGACTTGCCGGCACGGAGGCGGCTTGGCAGCTTGTAAAAGCGGGCGTGGGCGTTGATTTGTATGAAATGAAGCCGAAAAAGTTTTCTCCGGCACATAAAAAAGATTATTTTGCTGAACTTGTTTGCTCCAATTCTCTGAAAGCATCAAGAGTGGAAAATGCCTGCGGCTTGTTAAAGGAGGAAATGCGTCTGTTCGGTTCGCTTATGATGGAGGCGGCGGATGTGGCGGCAGTTCCGGCAGGCGGAGCGTTGGCGGTTGACCGTGATATTTTTTCTGAATATATAACAAATAAAATAAAGGAAGAACCGCTCATTAACATAATAAATGAAGAATACTGCGAAATAAATCCCGATGAATATACGATTATAGCAACGGGGCCGCTCACCTCCGATGCATTGTCGGAGGAAATATTAAAGCTGACGGGCAGTGAAAATATGTATTTTTATGATGCGGCAGCACCTGTTATAGAAAAGGACAGCATAGATTTTGAAAAGGTTTTCTATGCAGCAAGATATGATAGAGGAACTGCCGATTATATCAATTGTCCTATGACAAAGGAAGAATACGAAGCGTTTTATAACGAGCTTATAAATGCACAGACACAGCCTTTGAAAAAATTTGAAAATCAAAAGGTTTTTGAGGGTTGTATGCCTGTTGAGGTTATGGCAAAAAGAGGAATTGAAACTCTTTTGTTCGGACCACTGAAGCCTGTCGGATTGAAAAATCCGAAGACTGGCAGGGATGATGCGTATGCGGTAGTGCAGTTAAGACAAGATAACAAAAGCGGAACTCTTTACAATATGGTTGGTTTCCAGACGAATTTAAAGTGGGGAGAACAAAAAAGAGTATTTTCTATGATTCCCGGTCTTGAAAATGCGGAATTTGTGCGATACGGAGTTATGCACAGAAACACATACATTCAAGGACCGAAAATTCTTGACAGATTTTATCGTATGAAAGAACATAACAGCATATTTTTTGCCGGGCAGATTACCGGTGTTGAGGGTTATGTCGAATCGGCATCCTCCGGTATTTTGGCAGGTTTTAATATGGCAAGAATGATAAAAAGCGAGGAATTGTTTGAACCGTCGGCAAAAAATGCAATAGGGGCCTTGGCATTATATGTGTCTTCGGGAAGTTTGGATAAGCTCCAACCTATGAGTGCTAATTTCGGCATTATAGAGGGACTCGAACAAAGAGTCCGTGCGAAAAAAACACAGAGATATGCAATGATCGCCGAAAGATCATTAAAAGAATTAGGCGAAAGGCTAAAGGAGGAAAAAATAAATGAGTAAAATGCTTGGAGTAATGTTTGACTGTTCAAGAAACGGCGTTATGAGAGTTGAAACGGTAAAGAAATATGCCGATATCCTCAAAAAAATGGGATATAATACTCTTATGTTATACACAGAGGACACCTACGAGGTTGACAATCAGCCGTTGTTCGGTTATTTGAGAGGAAGATACACAAAAGCGGAGATGAAAGAAATCGATGATTATTGTTATAATCTCGGAATTGAGGTCATTCCATGCATACAGACACTTGCACATCTAAACTGTATTTTTAAATGGTATGAGGCTTATGAAGATATAAGAGATTGTGATGATATTCTTCTTGTTGAAGAGGAAAAAACATATAATTTGATAAATGATATGTTTTCAACTCTTTCACAGTGTTTCAGAAGCCGAAAAATACATATAGGTATGGATGAGGCCGGAATGGTCGGATACGGAAAATACAGGGAAAAGCACGAACTTCGTGACAGATTTGATATTATTAACGACCACCTGCACAAGGTTTGCAAAATTGCCGCAAAATATGGTTATGAGCCTATGCTTTGGAGCGATATGTTCTGCAATCTTGCATTGGGCAGTTTTGTTTATACCGAAAAAAATCTCAATGTGGAAAAGGTAAAGGCTAAGGCAAAGCTTCCCGAAAACATAACTCTTATTTATTGGGATTATTACAGCAGAAAATATGAACACTATGATCAACGCTTAAAGCTTAATAAAGCGTTCGGAAAGGATGTTTGCTTTGCAGGAGGTGCTTGGACTTGGAGAGGCTTTACACCTGATAATGCTTTCAGCATCGAAACAACAAGCGTTGCAATGGAGGCTTGCAGAGATAACGGGGTTGATAATGTGTTTTTCGCCGTATGGGGTGATGATGGAAATGAGTGTTCAAAATTTTCGATTCTTCCGTCACTTATGTATGCGGCTGAAGCTTACAGAGGAAATACCGATATCGAAAGCATAAAGAAGAAATTTTCGGAAATTGTCGGTGCTGATTTCGATTCCTTCCTGCTTTTGGATAAAGCGGATAAACCAAACAGTGACCGTGCAATTGATGCAAATAAATTTATGCTCTACAATGATTTGTTTATGGGCTTGCATGACTGGCGTTGCTCGGAAGAGGACGAAAAATATTATAAAAACCTATCGGAAGAAATTGCAAATGCAAAGAACAAGGGTGATTACCGATATTTGTTTGACACCATACAAAAACTTTGCGAGGTTCTTGCAATAAAAGCCAATCTCGGCAACAAAATAAGAAAAGCATACCTTGATAAGAATAATGAGGAAATCAAACAGCTTGCGGATGTATGCTCACAGCTTATTGAAAAAATCGAGGAATTTTATGAGACATTCCGTTATCAGTGGTTTGAAGATTACAAGCCGAACGGCTTTGATATTCAGGATGTCAGATTCGGCGGATTGATTCAAAGAATAAAACATTGCAGAACAAGACTTATAAAATACGCAAACGGTGAGACAGAAAATATTCCCGAACTTGAAGAAGAAAGAGTTGATTCAAAGGCTTTAGCTCTTTGGGGAAGAGCAATATCGCCGAATGTTGTAACTCATTTAGTGTAAAAAAAAACAGAGGTGACTGCGAAAAATGCAGTCACCTTTTTTATGCTCTAGGGTGGGAACGGGAATAAACATCTTTGATTTTACTTTTCACAAGATGAGAATAAACCTGTGTTGAGGATATGTCGGAATGACCGAGCATTTCCTGTATCGATTTTAAATCAGCACCGTTTTCCAATAAATGTGCGGCAAAAGAATGTCTTATTGTGTGAGGGGTTATATCCTCCGATATTTCCGCCTGATGTGAATATTGCTTGATTATCTTCCAAAAGCCTTGGCGTGAAAGCGCCGAACCGTTGCAATTAACAAACAAAATTTCTTCATTTTCCGAGGATATCATAACAGGTCTTGCTTTTGTGATGTATTTTTTCAGTGATGATTTTGCTATGTTTCCTATCGGAATATAGCGTTCTTTTTTGTCGGAACAGCATTTTACAAAGCCTACGGAAAAATTGACATCCTGAATTTTTAAGGAAATCAATTCTGAAACCCGTATGCCTGTTGCATACAAAAGTTCAAGCATAGCCTTGTCACGAATACCCTTTGGTTCTCTTTCGGACGGTTGTTCCAAAAGTCTGTCAACCTCGGCTGTTGAAAGAATTGCAGGAAGCTTTTTTTCAACATGAGGTGCTTCCAAATCCTTTGTTGGGTCTTTCATATCTGACTTGTCCTGCGTGATGAAAAAATAAAAAGCACGCAGGGATGCAAGTGTTCTTGATACGGTGGAGGAAGCTCTGCCCTGATTTTTTAAGTTGTCAAGATACTGTGTTACTGTTGCTTTTGTTGTTTTTGTTATGTCAGTTATTCCGCTGTTTTCCAGATATTTTATGTACTGCGAAACATCTCGCTTATAGGATTGTATCGTATTTTGCGATTTATGCCTTGCGTTGTCCATAAAGACGGCAAAGGCATCAACATATTGAAACATAAATACCTCCGAATTTATAATATATGTATTATGTAAACTTTCAAACCGTGCTTTATCATTATAGCACACGAATTTTGTTTTGTACAGAGATAAAAATAAAATATTTTCTGTAAAAATATATAAAAATTTCCCGAAAATACTTTTATTTTAGGAGCTTTGAAGCAATTAATTTCATAAATGTTGTGGTTAAAAACGAATCCAAAACGGAACAAACACAAAATATTGTAAGACAGCAAATTGACAAAAGCAGATATTTTCGCTTTTCAAATTTGTCGGCGTTTCTTCTGTCCGACGACATCATCGCAGAGGATGCCGAAAAGAAGAGTAAAACGGGAATGAAAAGAAAGCTTGAACAAGAAGAGGAAAGGCAGATTAAGATGCCTTTAGCACTGTAATATTTTGCGAAAAGTCCTGATGCAAAGCCTGCACTGAAACCTTTTGATATAACGGTAAGAATAATTCCGATACCGCCGAAACGCAAAAAGGAAAGAATGAAAATAACAAGAAAAATTCCAAAATTTTTCAAAAGTGAGCTTTTTAATATCTGCGAGTAAATGAGCCCGTCCTCAATCCGCACAAAAAAATCGGATAGGTAGGAAATCAGCGAACTGTCTTGATGCTGCGGCAAAAACGAACAATAGACAGAACCGCAGATAACGCCTATGAGGTAGAAAAAAAGCATTGTGAAGGTTTTTTTGAAAATATATTGTCTTTTGTTTATTAAAATACCCTTGATTTGCATATAAATCCCTCCTGTATTACTTTACATAATATTCTCAAATCAACGGTTTAATTCCAAAAATAAAAATGAGCTGTAAAAATACAGCTCATTTTAATCAATATTCGTTATTTAAAAGCTTTTTGAGTCTTGCAAGACCTTCTTTGATGTTTTCCATACTTGTCGCATAAGACCATCTTACATATTCGTCTGCACCGAAGCCTGCACCCGGTACAACCGCAACCTTTGCTTTTTCAAGGAACAAAGTTGCAAAATCATTTGAATTATTGATGATTTTTCCGTATAATTCTTTTCCGATAAGCTCTTTTATACTCATCATAATGTAGAATGCACCCTGCGGCTTTTTGCAGGAAACACCGTCGATTGAATTGATTGTATCAACCATATAGTCTCTTCTTTCGACAAAATGTTTTTTCATCATTTCAACATCGTCCATACCACCCTCCAATGCGGCAACGGTTGCCGCCTGCGCGATAGAGTTCGGATTGGAAGCAGCGTGAGATTGAATGTTTGCCATTATTTTTGCGATTTCGGGAGCGGCGGCGGCATAGCCTATTCTCCAGCCTGTCATTGCATATGTTTTTGAAACACCGTTTATAACGATTGTCAAGGCTTTGATTTTGTCATTAAACGAAGCAATGCTTATATGCTTGCCGTCATATATGAGATGCTCGTAAATTTCATCAGAAATAATATAAATGTTGTGTTTTACGGCAAAATCCGCAATTGCACGAAGCTCATCCTCCGTATAAACCATACCGGTCGGATTTGATGGGCTGTTTAAAACAATTGCCTTTGTTTTTGGAGAAAGTGCTTTTTGAAAATCTTCAACGCTTGCCTTGAAGTCATTTTCTTCCAATGTATTCAAAAGCACCGGTACACCGTCGGCAATCTTTATCATTTCGGGATAACTTACCCAAAACGGAGCCGGAACGATAACCTCATCTCCGGGATTTAATATTGCCATAAAAGCATTAACCAAAGAGTGTTTGGCACCGTTTGAAACAACGATATCGGATGGTGCGTAATCAAGACCGTTTTCAACCTTGAATTTCTTTGCTACAGCTTTTCTAAGTTCCAATGTGCCTGCCGCAGGTGTATATTTTGTAAATCCGCTGTTTATTGCCGAAATAGCCGCATCCTTTATGTGTTGGGGGGTGTCAAAGTCAGGCTCTCCACAACCGAATCCGACAACATCCTCGCCGTTTGCTTTCATTTCTTTGAATTTTGCGTCTATTGCAAGAGTGGGGGAGGGACTTATTCCCGTTGCTTTATTTGATAACATAATTAACCTCCGTTATTTTGAATGAAAAATAATTTTAAATTGCATTATTAATTGATATTCAAATAATATAATACATCATTTTGCTAAAAAATGCAAGATAATTATTAAAGTTATTCAAAAATTCAAAACTATAGACAAATACTCAATATTCTGAATACATTTTTATATGCAATTTTTTCGATTATCTTATCCGACACACCGTGAGAGGATAAAATATTGAAGATTTTATTGATATCCAGGGCGGAGGAAAGACCATCGGCAACGCAGTCGATTCCGTCAAAATCCGAACCGATACCTATGTTATTTTCTCCACCCAGTGAAAGAAAATGCTCGATGTGTGAAACAACATCATAAATATCGGCGGTTTTATTTTTCGTCAAAAATGGAGGGTAAAAATTAATTCCGATACAGCCGCCGATTTTTATAAGTTCTTTAAATTGGCTGTCGGTTATGTTTCTTTGGTGCGGACAGAGCGAATATGAATTTGAGTGAGATAGAACAAACGGTTTTTTGCAGATATCTACGGTATCAAAAAAAGTTTTTTCGTCGGAATGTGAAAGGTCGGCAATCATTCCTATCTCGTTCATTGCGGGGATAAGTTTTTTTCCAAAATCCGAAAGTCCTTTGTTCGAGCCGTTCGCACCGCCGATGTGATTGTCAAAGTTCCAGGTGAGGGTTAAAAGCCTTATGCCCGAATTATAAAAAAATTCGAGGTCATTTAGCGATTTGATACATTCGCCGCCCTCGATGGATAAAAAAGCGTTTATTTTTTCGTTTCCAATATCGGAAAATGAACGGCAGAGCTTTATTTTATCGTTGTTTTTTGAAATGATTTTCTTGAAGTTGTTCATAAGCATAAGACATCTTTCTTTCGGCTTGTCATAATATTTCGGTGAGATAAAACACGCAAAAAACTGTGTGCTTGCAAAGGTGGAAAAATCCGTTTCCGAAGCATTGTCAAAAAGCACCGACGGAGTATCACAATGCATATCGCATACATAAAAATTCTTCATAAAAAACCTCCTTTCGTAAATTATATGAATTAATCGAAAAAAGTACAAATATATTTCGTAAATAATGCGATTTGGTGTTGATTTTTTTTCAAAAACAGTGTATAATATAGGTATAAAATCAAGATATTTCGGCAAAAGGAAAAATGATGCTTTCGGGAGGGTTTTAACCGTGTTTTTGCATATCGGAAACGATGTTGTTGTAAGAAAGACAGATATTATTGCGGTCTTTGATATGGACAACACCACAATATCAAGACAGAGCCGTGATTTTTTGCAGAAAGCTCAAAAGGACAAAGAGGTAATTGATATTTGTGAGGACCTGCCGAAGTCATATATAGTGACAAATTGCGACGGAAAAACAAATGTGTATATTTCATCGGTTTCGTCACAGACGATTTATAAGCGTTCGGGATTGAAGAAAATGATTTTTTAGAATATAGGAGTATAGAAAATGGATGAAAGAAACGAAGTAAAATATGACGAAAATCAAATACAGGTGTTGGAGGGACTCGATGCCGTAAGAAAGCGTCCGGGTATGTATATCGGTTCAACCGCATCTCCGGGTTTACATCACCTTGTTTATGAAATAGTTGATAACTCTATAGACGAGGCTCTTGCGGGCTACTGCGACAAGATTATAGTTGAAATAAATCCGGATAATTCGGTAACCGTAACGGATAACGGAAGAGGTATTCCGGTCGGAATTCACCCACAGCAGGGCATACCGACTGTCGAGGTTGTATTGACAATTCTTCATGCCGGAGGTAAATTCGGCGGCGGCGGATATAAGGTGTCGGGCGGATTGCACGGTGTCGGTTCGTCGGTTGTTAATGCACTCTCAAAAAGACTTGAGGTCGAGGTTTCAAATGGTGAGCATATTTATTATCAAAGCTATGAAAGAGGTAAGCCTACCTGTAAGCTTAAAATTATAGGCGATACAAAAAATACCGGAACAAAAATAACATTCCTGCCCGACCCCGAAATTTTTGAGGTTTTGGAATTTGATTATGACATCCTCTTGAACAGATTAAGAGAGCAATCGTTCTTGAATAAGGGCGTGAGAATCATATTCAAGGATAAGAGAACTGACCCTGTTTCGGAGGTTGAACTTTACGCAGAGGGCGGAATTAAAGAATTCGTTGAATACAAAAACAGAAATAAAGACCCTCTTCATGATGAGGTTATATACATCGAAACGGTCAAGGATGATATGACTCTTGAGCTTGCAATGCAATATACCGATTCCTACAGCGAGGTAATAATGAGCTTTGCAAACGATATTCATACCGGTGACGGCGGAACTCACGAAACAGGTTTCAAATCCGGTTTGACAAGAGTTATTAACGATTATGCGAGAAAGAATAATCTTTTAAAGGAAAAGGATCAGAACCTTTCGGGTGAGGATACAAGAGAGGGTTTGACGGCAATTATCAGCGTTAAGCTTTCGGAAGCGCAGTTTGAGGGTCAAACAAAAACAAAGCTCGGAAATTCCGAAGCGAGAACACTTGTTGAAAATGCAATCAATGACAAATTTTCCGCATTTTTGGAGGAAAATCCGAGAATTGCAAAGACTATTATCGAAAAAACACTTACGGCGTCTCGTGCACGAGAAGCTGCAAGAAAAGCACGAGAAGCAACAAGAAAAAATTCAAACGCAACAAACTCGGCTCTTTTGGGCAAGCTTGCAAAATGTACCGATGAGGGTGCTGATTACGCAGAACTTTACATAGTCGAGGGAGATTCTGCGGGAGGTTCTGCAAAGCAGGGAAGAAACAGAAGATTTCAGGCAATTCTTCCGCTTTGGGGAAAGATGCTCAATGTTGAAAAGTCGAGAATAGACAAGGTTTATTCAAATGAAAAGCTTTTGCCTGTAATTCATGCACTCGGTGCCGGAATAGGCGATGAAATCGATTTGAGCAAGCTTAAATACGGCAAGGTTATAATTATGGCGGATGCCGATGTCGATGGTGCTCACATCAGAACTCTGCTTTTGACTTTCTTCTTCCGTTATATGCGTCCTCTTATAGACAACGGAAACATATATATAGCACAGCCGCCGCTTTACAAGGTATTTAAGGGCAAAAATACAAATCTTGTCGAGAAATTTGCTTTTTCCGATGACGAAAGAGATGCGTTGATTGCTGAATTGGGACCCGGTGCAAAGGTTCAAAGATATAAGGGTCTTGGTGAAATGGATGCGTCTGAATTATGGGAAACAACAATGGACCCCGAAAAGAGAACTATGTTGAGAGTTGAACTGGAGGATGCAATTCAAGCTGACGAAACATTTACAGTTCTTATGGGCGACAAGGTTGAACCGAGAAGAGAATTTATTGAAAAACACGCAAAATATGTTTCAAATCTTGATATTTAAAAATGTGCAGAAAACAGCGGTGAGCGGATATTCCGCTTGCCGCCCGTAAAATCTGTACACTTTTTTTGTAAATTCAAATAAGAAGGGAATAAAAAATGAAGCTTACATATAAACACACCAGATATGCTTGCTATATGGCATATATTACGGGAGCAATTGTAAATAATTTTGCTCCGTTACTGTTCGTAATTTTCCAAAATGACTATAATGTGACCACAATTCAGCTTTCACACATTATCAGTACAAATTTCGGAGTACAGCTTATTGTTGATTTGCTCTCATCGGGATTTGTTGAAAAAATAGGACACAGACGGGTAATGCAGACAGCACTCTTTATGTCGCTTATGGGACTTGTTTGTATGGGTATTTTGCCGGGAGTGATTCCGCCGTTTGCCGGAATAATGATTTCTGTTGTTTGCTATGCCATAGGAAGTGGACTTTTGGAGGTTATGGTAAGTCCGACAATCGAAGCGTTGCCAAGTGATACAAAAACTTCCGATATGAGTATTCTTCATTCATTTTATTGCTGGGGAAGTATGCTTGTTATAATAGTATCAACAATGTTTTTTAAGCTGTTCGGAACAGCTATGTGGAAGTATTTGTCGGTTTTGTGGGCGATTGTTCCGTTAGTGACAATATTGATGTTTATAAAGGTTCCGATAGTTCCGTTTGGCGGAGAAGAGGGAAGTCTGCCGATAAAGAAAATATTTTCGGGAAGAATGTTCAGATTGTTTTTCCTTGTAATGCTTTGTGCCGGAGCATCGGAAATTGCTATGTCGCAATGGTCATCGTTTTTTGCCGAAAAAGGATTGGGTGTTTCAAAAACACTCGGAGATTTGCTCGGACCGTGTATGTTTGCTTTTGCGATGGGTCTTGCCAGACTTTTGTTCGGAAAACACGGAGAAAGGTTTGATACATTTAAAGTTTTGCCGGTTGCCGGATTGATTTGTGTATGCGGATATTTAATCACCGTCTTTTCACAAAATCCGATTATATCTCTTGTAGGCTGTGGAATTGTCGGATTCGGTTCTGCTATTATGTGGCCCGGAACATTGAGCCTTGCGGCAAAGCATTGCTCCGAGGGAGGAGTTGCATTGTTCGGTCTTTTGGCAATGGGCGGTGATGTCGGATGTACTGTCGGACCAAAGCTTGTTGCAGAAATTTCAAGAGGATTTTCGATTTACGGTTCTCCGATTAAAGCAGGTTTACTTGCGGCGATAGTTTTTCCGCTTGCGTTGATGACTTTGGTGTTTGTTTTGAAAAAAATGTCAAAACAAAAAAAGATTTCGGGTTAATTTTTTCTTGTATTGTTTGTAATGTTGTGGTATAATTGACACATAGCAGAATTTTATTGCATAAAATTCTTAAAGCCTATCGGCTTTTACGGTCGTGTGACCGTTATGTGTCAATTGACGGCGTCGCAAAAATGCCCTTGAAAGCAAGCATTTTTACTCCTGGTAAAATGAATTTGCTGCATCCAAATCATACAATGTTTTTAATGTAGGGGGGTGACCTTATATGGTCGCCCGAAAAACTTAAAATAAGGGTTTTCCGCCCGTAAAAAAAGGAGCGATACAATGAAATTAAAAAAATGTCCGATGTGTCGGCTGAAAGTTCCGGCAAAATCAAAAACCTGCCCGGTATGCGGTTCGGAATACACCAAATTCCAATATTTCAGAATGAATCACCTGTCGAAATGTTTTTTGGGACTTGTGGCAATTGCCGTAATATACAATATGTCTGTAGTGATGATGTTCCAGGACACTGTGAGAGAATACATATCCAATCCGCCGAAAACCATTGATGAAATGAACAAGCTCAAAAGTGACTATGAAAAGCTGAATTTTATTCAAAAGCACTATGTACATTATTCCGATATAGAGATTGTCGAACGAGTATTTGTCAATGTTGAAAAATACGAAAATGTTCAAGATATGGATTGCGAGGTAAAGGTTCAAAGCGGAGTTAAAATGGGAGTATATACGGGAAGAGTTTATGACAAGCAACCGGACGGTGAGGGGATTTTTGCTTATTACCTTGAGAATGGAACTCTTTGCACATATGCAGGTGAATTTGACAAGGGTGCAATGACAGGAAAAGGCGAAATGCTTATGGGTGACGGAACAAAGTATGTCGGCAGTTTCAAACTCGGTCTGCTTGAGGGCGAGGGCATTGTATATAATCCCGACGGTTATGCCGTTAAAACGGGAGAGTTTGTGGCAGGTAAGCTGAACGGTATCGGAACATTGTCAAATGCGATGGGAGAGGAAATATACAGCGGAAGATTTTCCTCCGATATACCCGATAAAACAGATTATAAGGCTGCTTGTGCCGAAACAACTTTTGCACAGTTGGAAGCCGATACTGACGGGTATTTGAATAAGAATATAATGGTCAGCGGTGTTATAACAGATATCACGGTTCAGGAGGATATGACCGTTTTATATATTATAAGTATTACGGGAGACGATAATAAGAATATATGCTTTGAATATGTGGGCGAAAAGATAAATAATATGAGGCAGGGAAGTCGTGTGACCTTTTACGGATATTTTGAGGGTTACAAACATTATGTCGGAAATAACAGCCAAACAAAAGGTGGTATGTTTATAAAAGCATATTATGTCGAATAAAGAAAAACGGACAGAAATAGACGGTTTCTGTCTGTTTTTGAAAGCGGAAAAGGGAGGTTTAAAAATATGCCAATAAAAAGAGAGGTTAATGTCGGCGGCGTTATTATCGGAGGAAATGCACAGGTTTCGATTCAGTCAATGACAAACACAGATACCCGAGATGTTTTGAAAACGGTTGAGCAAATAAAACGCCTTCGGACGGCAGGATGTGAGATAATTCGCTGTGCCGTTCCTGATGAAGAAGCAGCAGAGGCAATAGGAAAGATAAAAAAACAAATAAATATTCCACTTGTTGCGGATATACATTTTGATTATAAGCTTGCGTTGAAATGTATGGAAAACGGCGTTGATAAAATAAGAATAAATCCCGGCAATATCGGCGGTGAGGACAGAGTCCGTGCTGTTGTTGAAATGGCAAAGGATAAAGGAATCCCGATAAGAATAGGCGTGAACGGAGGTTCTCTTGAAAAGGATTTGTTGAAAAAATATTCTCATCCGACAGCCGATGCACTGATAGAAAGTGCAATGCGTCATGTCGAGATATTGGATAAATTTGATTTTGGTGATATAGTTTTGTCGATAAAAACTTCCGATGTTAAAAGAACAATAGAGGTTTATGAAAAACTTGATAAAATATGCGATTTTCCGCTTCACATCGGCGTTACGGAGTCGGGAACGATAAGAGGTGGAATGATAAAATCATCAATCGGAATAGGCTCTCTTTTGGCAAAGGGAATAGGAAACACAATAAGGGTATCGCTGACGGCTGACCCAGTGGAAGAAATTTATGCCGCAAACGATATTTTAAAAGCTTTGGGAATGAAGAAAACAGGTGCAAAACTGATATCTTGTCCGACTTGCGGAAGAACAAGAATAAATTTGATTGAAATTGCAAACGAAGTTGAAAAAAGAATTGCAAATGTTGACAAGAATATAACCGTTGCGGTTATGGGATGTGCCGTGAACGGACCGGGAGAAGCAAGGGAAGCGGACATCGGAATTGCGGGAGGAAACGGTGAGGGCTTGATATTCAAGCACGGTGAAATCATTAAAAAAGTAAGTGAGGATAATATTATTGATGCACTTATGGACGAAATTGAAAAAATGCAGGTGTGATTTATGAAAAAAATATTAATAATTAACGGACCGAATCTTAATATGCTTGGTGTAAGAGAACCGGGGGTTTATGGGACGGAAAATCTTGAAACCCTTTATGAAAAAATAAGAAAAAAAGCTGAATTGCTGGAATGTTCGGTTGAATTCTTTCAAAGTAATTCGGAGGGAGCGATTATAGATGCAATTCATTCGACTTTCGGAGAGTGTGATGGAATTGTAATAAATCCCGGTGCTTATACGCATTATTCTTACGCTATTCGTGATGCTATAGCAAGTGTGAATATACCGACTGTTGAGGTGCATATTTCCAATGTGCATAAAAGAGAGGAATTCAGACATAAATCGGTGACAGCTCCCGTGTGTGTGGGTCAAATCTGCGGTTTGGGAACAAACGGATATCTTTATGCGTTAGAGGAACTTGTAAATGGACAGAAGTGATAAATTAAGATGTTTAATCAATGATGATGAGGCAGTTTTAATAACTACATATCCGAATATTTTTTATTACAGCGGTTTTGCATCGGAGGATGCGGCACTGATTATAACGAAAAACGCATCGCTTATTCTCACAGATTCAAGATATACAATTCAGGCAAAACAGCAGTCGCCGACCTATGAAATACGAGATATTTCAAAAACCGATGAAGTGATAAAATCTCTCGGTGAAAGTGTTTTATGCATAGAAGAGGATTTTGTCAGTGTTGCACTTTTTTTAAAATTGCATAAATGCGGAAAAAAGATAAAGCCTTTTTCAAAATCCGTAAGACATCCCAGAAGAATAAAGGATAATGAAGAGGTTATGAAAATTGCGGCGGCAGAGAAGCTGGGGGATGAGGCGTTCGGATATATCCTTGATAAGATAAAGCCGGGAATCAGCGAAAAAGAAATTGCGTTGATGATTGAATTCTTTATGAGAAAAAACGGGGCAGAAAAGCTGTCTTTTGAAACGATATGTGCATCGGGCATACGATCTGCAATGCCGCACGGAACGGCTTCGGATAAAATAATCGAATCGGGTGAGCTTTTGACTCTTGATTTCGGATGTTTGCTTGACGGTTATTGTTCCGATATGACAAGAACTGTGGCGGTAAAATCTGTTTCGGAAAGACAGCGGGAAATATATGACATTGTGAAAAACGCACAGCAAAGTGCACTTAATGCAATAAAAGCAGGAATAGCGGCATCGGATGCCGACAAAGCGGCAAGAGATGTTATAATTGTGGCGGGTTTCGGGGAGAATTTCGGACATTCCACGGGACACAGTGTCGGCGTTGAAATTCACGAGTTACCGTCTCTTTCGCCCAAAAGCAAGGATATCCTTGAGGTTGGAAATGTTGTCTCGGTCGAACCGGGAATATATATCGAAAATTTCGGCGGCGTTAGAATTGAAGATTTGGTGAAAGTTGAGGAAAATGGTATTAGAAATCTTACCAACTCATCAAAAGAGCTTATAATTTGCGGTTAAAATTTCATCATATGATACAAAATTAGGTTGAAAATACGCTAAATTTGACAAAATATAAAAAAGATTTGCCAATTATTAAAAAAAGACTTGTATTTTTTGAAAAAATATATTACAATATAATGGT
>CAZGZZ010000016.1:0-32147 GCA_964530315.1 uncultured Lachnospiraceae bacterium | reverse complement strand
ACTCAACACTCGGAAAATTAACAATTATCGGTATGAAGGGCTGTGAAGAAATAACAGATAAAATTGATTATTACTTAAAGCAATTCAGAAAAGATTATGATGATTCCGAAACATACATTGCCCACATCAAATGCCCCCGTTTCGGCACAGGTGAAGCAAAGGGCGTTATAAGTGAAACTGTCAGAGGTCACGATGTTTTCATTATATGCGATATGTTCAATCACGGCGTAACATATAATATGTACGGACACGAAAATCATATGAGTCCGGATGACCATTACCAAGATTTGAAGCGTATAATTGCAGCTGCAAGTGGAAAAGCAAGAAGAATAACCGTTATTATGCCTATGCTCTATGAAGGCAGACAGCACAGAAGAACATCAAGAGAGTCTTTGGACTGTGCTTTGGCACTCCAAGAGCTTGTCGATATGGGTGTTTCCAACATTCTTACATTCGACGCTCACGATGCAAGAGTTCAAAATGCCATTCCCCTTCACGGCTTTGATGATGTTCAAACAACATATCAAATGATTAAAGCTTTGACAAGAGCGGTTCCTGATATTTCTTTTGATAAAGACGATACAATCGTTATTTCTCCGGACGAAGGCGGAATGTCAAGATGTATGTACTATTCATCTGTTTTGAAAATTGACCTTGGTATGTTCTATAAGAGAAGAAATTATTCCGTTATAATTGACGGCAAAAACCCGATAGAGGCTCACGAATATCTCGGAAGAGATGTTGCCGGCAAGGATGTTATGATTGTTGACGATATGATTTCAAGCGGCGAATCCGTTCTTGATATCGCACAAAAACTTAAAGCACAGGGTGCAAAGAGAATATTTATATTCACTGCTTTCGGTCTTTTCTGCAACGGTCTTGAAAAGTTCGACGAAGCTTATAAAAAAGGCGAAATTACAAAGGTTTTCACAACAAACCTTATCTATCGCACACCCGAGCTTTCTCAAAGAGAATGGTACTACAATGTTGATATGTCAAAATACATTTCAATCCTTATCAACACTCTTAACCACGATGATACATTGAGTCAGCTTTTGATTCCTGTAACAAGAATAAAAAATCTTCTTGAAAAAAGAGAAGCGGAAAAAAATAACTGATAACATATAATTCAAATTAAGTTATAACAAAATCGGAACAAGCGTAAGCTTGTTCCGATTTTTAGCATATCGATAAAGTTAAATGTTAAAAAACATCTCAACAATCGTAAGGCTTTTCGGGATACCACACAGGGTTGCCCCTACAGCAAAAAAATACATTGTAAGGGTGACCCGATGAGGTGGAAAATACTTTTTCAACAGACTGATGTCAAAAAAAAAGATTTTCGGCTTTTTGACCTTTTGTTTGTTATATTTTTCTCCTTTGCGGTTATAATACCAAAAAAGGAGGATTTTATGGGTTTTATATTCAGTATTGTTGCCGGGGCGGCAATGAGTATTCAAGGGGTTATGAATACACGCCTCGGCGAAAAAATCGGCATTTATGAATCTAATGCATTTGTTCAGGGAACTGCATTTTTGTTTTCGCTGATTGCACTTTATTTTTTCGGCAAAGGCTCTGTAAAAGACATTTCATCGGTCAACAAGTTCTATCTTCTCGGTGGTCTTTTTGGTCTTGTTATAACCATAACCGTTATGCTCGGCGTTGGAAAACTCGGTCCGACAGTTGCAATTTCAACAATTTTAATTTCACAGTTGCTCGTTGCCGCAATAATCGATGCATTCGGACTTATGGGAAGTGAAAAAATAACATTTGATATCTCCAAATATGCAGGTCTTGCACTTATGATAGGCGGTATGCTTTTGTTTAAAAAATCATAGCAGGTACGAGCGAATTCCGATAATTTCCATCATACCAACGGGCGACTACACAGGGTCGCCCGAAAAGCTCACGATAGTAGAGATTTTTTTACATTCCGCTTTATCGACAATCTTCTTTGCTGTCATTTAAAAATTCGCAGGTATAAATTCACCTTATATCGAATTCAATTCCGCAATTCTCTTCTCTCTTTGGAGTTTTACATTCTCCTCAATCACCCTTTCAAGAACATATGAAAGCTGTGTCGGCAAAACCTCATCCTTTTTCATTTTTGAAATAACCGAAATTGCTTCCTCAACATCAAAATAAACGCCCTCAATCTGCTTGCACTCACGCATATCCGGCTGACCCGGCTTTCTGTCAATTCTCGTTATGCCTATGCCGTAGCTTTTTAATTTACTGTATCCGAAGCCGACAGGCGTTTCCAAAAGATAATATTTTAAAATCATACATCCGTTATTTTTTTCATTTTCAAGTATTGTTTCCGTTCCGAACTGAATTTTCTTCATATTATAGTCCCCTTCCGTGCTTTCGGCACACTGTTTTTTCTTCAATTGACAAAAATATTATAAAACAATTATCACCCAAATACAAGAAAAACCGTTCGCAGGATATGACATTATAAACTCTTTTCTTTCATTTTTCTCAATATTCGACTTTTTCTCTTTAAAAATTCGCTGTTATATATGTAAATAATGCTGTTTTATGTCGAATAATGCAAAATAAAACAATTATTTTTTATGAATTTAAAAAATATTTTAATATATTTAAAAATTTTATCAAAAAAGGCTTGAAAAATTCTTACTTTTATATTATAATGTAAAAGATGACTTTAATTGCATCCCGAGGCGATGAAGACCGAGCCCGTGCGATTGAATGCCGTGAACCTTGTCAGATGGGGAACCAAGCAGCAATAAGCGGATTTTTCAATGTGTTACGATCAACTCGGTCGGAGCCTTTTTTTTGATTATATTCCATTACAGGAGGTGAGTTAATGGCATATCTGGCAATTTACAGAAAATGGCGTCCGCAGGTATTTGAAGATATCATCGGACAAAGTCATATAACAAGTACTTTAAAAAATCAAATTGTGAATGATAAAATTTCACATGCTTATCTGTTTTGCGGAACACGAGGCACAGGAAAAACAACTGCCGCAAAGGTGTTGGCAAAAGCCGTTAACTGCCTAAAGCCGCAAAACGGTTCACCCTGTAACGAGTGTGAAATATGCAAAGGTATTTCGGACGGAAGTATTATGGATGTCACCGAAATCGACGCTGCTTCAAACAACAGCGTTGATAATATCCGTGATTTGAGGGATGATGTTAATTATGTTTCAACAAGAACAAAATACAGAGTTTATATTATCGACGAGGTTCATATGCTGTCAACAGGTGCGTTCAATGCCCTTTTGAAAACACTGGAAGAGCCTCCCGCTCATGTAATTTTCATTCTTGCAACAACGGAAGTACACAAAATTCCGGAAACTATTCTTTCCCGCTGTCAGAGATTTGACTTTAAGCGTATTTCGCCGAATGACATAATAATAAGAATGAAAGAAATTGCCGCTGCTGACGGTATTTCAATAACGGACGATGCTTATGCAACACTTGCAAAGATGGCTGACGGCTCTATGCGTGACGGATTGAGCATACTCGAAAGATGTGTTTCCGCCTGTGGAAATCAAATTTCCGATGAAAGCATTATGTCGGTTCTCGGCATTGCACAAACAGATTTATTGTTTAATCTTGCCAATGCCATAATTACATCAAATTCCGAAAAAGCACTTTTGGCTGTCGATTCCGCCGTTAAAGAGGGAAAGGACTTGAATGTCACCTTTGATTCTTTAATTAAGCACCTCCGTGACCTTTTAATATGTAAAATTATGCAAAATCCGTCATCTGCCGTTGATTATTCTCACGATTTGCTTGTACGATTAAAATCGCAAGCCGATAAAGCAACATACGAAAAATTGAGCCACGCAACGACTGTTTTGACAAAGGCTCGCTCCGATGCAAAATGGACAAAAAATCCGAGAACAATCTATGAACTTGCACTGATAAAAATAACAAAACCGGAGCTTGACTCATCCGAAGAAGCACTGATAGACAGAATTGCCGAGGTTGAGGAAAAAACAAAAAATCCGATTGTTATAACAAAGGAAGTATCCGTTGAGGAAAAGGACGAGCCGGAGGAGCAGGTTAAAAAAAAACCTGAAATATCGGCAAGACTTTTTGCCCCCATTGACAAAAATGCATTGACATCCTCCTCCCCAATTGTTGTTACGGCACGAGGATGGGACAGAATTGCATCGTCAATATGCAACCGTTATCCGTTTTTGGGAGGAATTATACTAAACAGAAAAATAACAATTGATGCAGAGGGAATTTTGATTTTGTTCAACAAGAACGAAACAACACTAAAAAAACTTGCTTCCAATTATATAGAAACAATTCAATCGGAATTTGCAAGACAGTCCAAAACCGATTTTGGGGTAAAAATCGCATTCTCGGAAGATGTCGAAGATGTTATGATTGATTATTGGAATCTTCCATCAGACGGAAAAGAAAAAAACACCCCCATATCGGACGATCCTCTTGACAATATCGGAATGAATTTTTCGGAAATTGTGGAATATAAGGATGATGATAAGGGCGAAATAAATCCGAATGCAGACCTTGCACAGCAACAGGAAATTTTCAAAGAAGAATCTGAAGAATTTTTAAGCGATGAAGAACTTTCGGAAAATGATAATATCGATAATTAATTGCTCTTTGAGCGTTAAAACTACAGATGGATAAAACAAAAAAAATATTAACCGCCATACCATCGTGGCAGAATGGAGAAAAAAATGGGTAAATACAAAGGATTTAAAGGTGCAGGAATGAACACAAACACAAAAATGAACAGTGTTATTTCCCAAGCAAAGAAAATGCAGGAGGAAATGGAAAGAGTTCAAGCCGAAATGGAAGAAAAGGTTATTGAAGCAACTGCCGGAGGCGGTGTTGTGGAAGTTAAGGTAAACGGCAAAAAAGAATTGCTTTCGGTTAAAATCAAGCCTGAAGTCGTTGATCCTGATGATGTTGAAACACTTGAGGATTTGGTTTTGGTTGCTGTAAACGATGCAATCAAAAAAGCAGACGATATGATGTCCGAGGGAATGAGTGCCGTAACCGGCGGAATTAATATTCCCGGATTATTTTAATCGGCGGAGGAGATTTTAATGTTTCCGCCTTTAATCGAAACTCTTATTGAAAGCTATGCACAGCTCCCCGGAATAGGCAGAAAAAGTGCCGAACGAATCGCCTTTCATATTCTTGGAAATATGTCGGCGGAGGAAGTTGAAAATATGACCTCCTCAATTCTCAAAGCAAAGAAAAATATTGCTTTCTGCCCTGTTTGTCAAAATCTGACCGATGATGTTCCGTGCAGAATTTGTGCATCATCAAAAAGAGATAAATCAATAATTTGTGTTGTTGAAAATCCCCGTGATGTTATTGCTATTGAAAAAACGAAAGAATATAACGGCTTGTACCATGTACTTCACGGTGCACTCTCACCCATGGACGGAATATCTCCTGACGATTTGAAGATAAACGAGCTTCTGCTTCGTTTAACAAATGATGTCAAGGAAATAATTATGGCAACAAATCCAACCGTAAGCGGAACGGCTACGGCGGTTTATCTTTCAAAGCTTATCTCACCTATGGGAATTAAGGTTACAAGAATCGCCCACGGAATACCCGTCGGCGGCGATTTGGAATATGCCGACGAGGTCACTCTTATAAAAGCTATGGAAGGTCGGCAATCAATGTGATTTTACGACTGATATTTTAAAGTCGGTAATAAAATATAATCAAGACGGTGCAAACTTTTGCATCGTCTTTTTTTATTTTTCATTCTATTTTTGAATTTTTGCGAATAGTATATAACAAAGGAGTGTTACAAATGTTAATTATCAACAATAAAGAAACTGTTTTTCGTCATCCCATTATGAACTATCTTCCCTCAAAATTCAAAAAGCTTCTAAACTTTGCCACAATCGGTGATGCGGAAGAAATACGCCTGCGTCGAGGACTGCCGCTTATTATCAATTTTTCGGACAAACAGCGCTTTATCACATCGGAAGGTTCATTAAGCGATAATTTGAGACAGGCGGTAACAGCCAATGATTATGACATTCGTGAAGCCCTGGAGCTGATTGTAAAAAGCTCCCTCTACACTGCTGAAAATTCATTAAAGAACGGCTTTGTAACCGTTGAGGGTGGAAACAGAATTGGAATTTGCGGAAGTGCCGTCATATACGACAACAAAATTTCCTCCATTAAAAATATCAGCGGTTTTAACTATAGAATCGCAAAAGACATCCGTGGCATATCGGACAAAATAATCAACAATATTTACCGAAACGGACAAGTCCGAAATACACTTATAATATCTCCTCCCGGATGCGGAAAAACAACAATTCTCCGTGATATTGCAAGAAATCTTTCCAACAAAGGAATTAAAATTTGTATCGCCGACGAAAGAAACGAAATAAGTGCTCTGTCCTACGGAAAATTAGGCTTTGATTTGGGATATTCCCTCGATGTCTTGGAGGGTGCATCAAAGCCTGATGCCTTTAAAATATTAATTCGCTCAATGTCCCCGGATGTTATCATAACGGACGAACTTGGCGGCAACGAGGATTTTTATGCCGTCAAAAAAGCGGTACATTCCGGTGTTGGTGTAATTGCGAGCGTTCACTCTTTTTCAAGAGAGGATTTTTTGAAAAACAACCCCGAATTCATCGGAATATTCAACTGTTTCATAACCTTAAACCGCTCCAACGGGCCGGGAACTGTCGGAGAGATTTACTGTGTTTAAGCTTGTCGGTGCTTTGATTATTTTTGTCTCTTCAACTCTTTGGGGATTGGAAAAAGCTTTAATCCCGCTTAAAAGATACAAAAATCTCACAAAAATAATTGCCTTTTTAAATGCCGCAGAAAATGAAATCCGTTTTACATCCGATTTTATCGATGATATCTTTTTGAAGGTATCAAAAATAACCGATTTTGATTATATTTTCAAAACAACAGCAAAATACGATAAAAGCCTTTCTCTTTTTGAAAGGTGGAAAAATGCGGTTTTTAAAGATTCTCCGGCTCTTTCTCTCTCAAAGGAGGATTCGGAAGTTCTACTTATGCTCGGAGCGGAGCTTGGTATGACAGACAGAGCCGGGCAGATAAAAAATATCGAGAATACACTTTGTACTCTTGAAGCTTTCAGACAGGAGGCAAAAGAAAATTACGACAAAACAGCAAAATTAAAGCGTGGTCTTGGAATTTCAGTCGGACTTGCGGCGATAATTTTGCTCTACTAAATATATCGGAGGAAAAAGATGAATGTTGATTTGATTTTTCAAATTGCCGGTGTCGGAATTGTTGTATCGGTTCTAAACCAGCTTCTTACCCGTGCAGGTCGTGAGGAACAGGCGTTGCTCACAACCATTGCGGGACTTGTGGTTGTCCTTATGATTATCTCGCAGGAAATAGGCAAGCTTTTTGAAACTATAAAGCAAATATTCAATTTTTAGGTGATTGGCAATGAATATTTTTTCTGTTGCCGCTCTCGGCATTATTGGGGCAGTTCTTGCCATAACCGTCAAGCAAACACGCCCTGAACTCAGTATTCTTGTATCTCTCGGAGCTTGTATTGCATTATTACTCTACACTTTGGGAATGTTTTCGGATATTTTGAAAGCCTTTGATGAATTTATCGCAAAAACTGGACTCGATGAAAGCTATCTAAAGCTTGCCTTAAAAATCTGTGCCATTGCATACATAACCGAATTTTCCGCATCACTGTGCCGTGATGCCGGAGAAAGTGCTATTGCCTCAAAAACAGAGTTTGCCGGCAAAATATCGATTTTATTTCTTACAATACCGATAATTCAAAATTTTCTTTCATCAATTTCCGATTTGATAGATAAAATTTAGGAGTATCCATATGAAAAAAATAATAACCGTTATTTTTATATTTTTCATTTTATTTGTTCCGAACTCATACGCACTTGACTCATACACAAGCATTGAGGGTGAAGATTTTTTCAACGAAACGGTGGAGGAAATTTCATCAGGGAAGCTTTTGCTGACGCCGAAAAAAATATTTGAACATATCGGTGATTTACTTTTTGATGAACTATCCTCTCTGCGTCCCCTTATTTTTTCGATAATATTTATTGCACTTATTTCGGGAATCTTGAATATAATCGGTACAGAAAACGAAAAAATATCCTCACTTGCATATTTTTCGTGCTATTGTCTGATGAGTATATCTGTAGTCAAGCTCATTTCTTCATCTGTTGGCTACGGAACGGAAGTTATAAACGAAATGAGTGATTTTGTCACAAAGCTTGCACCGCTTTTGACCATACTTTTGATTTCGTCCGGCTACACCGCCTCGGCGGCGGCATTTTACCCGTTGTTTACATCCTCAATTTACACCGTGTGCCTTATAATTCAAAAATGCATAGTTCCTATGATTTATGCAGGATGCGTCATAGGAATTTCAAACAATTTGAGTAAAGCGACATCTCTTGATCATCTCGGAGGAATGATAAAATCCCTGACAAAATGGCTGTTGACCGCATCTTTGACGATATTTTCCGGAATAAGTGCCATTTACGGTTTCAGCTCACCGTCTCTTGATAATATAGGCATAAAAACCGCAAAATTTGCTGTAGGAAGCATTGTTCCCGTTGTTGGTGGCTTTTTATCGGAAAGTATAGAAACCGTCCTTTCAGGCACAAGATTGATGAAAAATGCAGTCGGTACTGCCGGCATAATTTCTCTTTTGGTCATATGCTCTGTTCCGATGATAAAAATCCTTGCTGTATTAATCAGCCTAAAAATAACTGCCGCACTCATTGAACCCGTAAGCGACAAAAAATATGCCGATATGATAAAAGAAGCATCGGACAGCGTTATGATGATGTTTTCCTCACTTTTATGTGTAGCCGTTTTATTCATTCTTTCTGTCGCAATTATAATCGGTGCAACCAATATTACATAGGGAGAACGAAATGAAAAACTGTTTAATGCGTATTGTCGGTGCGGTGCTTATCAATATTTTCACCGATTCGGCTCTGCCTCCGAAATGGAGTAAATACACAAAAATACTGACCGGTTTAATTATAATTTCCGCAATATTTTCGCCCGTAGAAAAGCTTTTTGATATTGATTTTGACAGTTTCTTCAAAACACCCGAAACATTATTCTCATCAGCCGATAACTATTCGGTATCGCTCATAAAATCCGAGCTTGAAGAGAACATAGAAAAAGACATTTCAACTCGCATATTGGATGAATTTGATACAAAAATCAGTGCTGAAGTGTCTGTTTCGGTCAATGAGGAAAATAAAATTTCAGGAATTTCTTCTATTAATTTAATCGGAAATATAAATCAAAGCATACTTGACAGAATTAATGAGATATACGCACCAACGGAGGTCTTGATAAATGGATTTTAAAAAAACAATGCAAAATTTCAAAAAAGGTCATAATATTCATCTGATAATAATATTATTAATTGGAGTCCTGCTTATGGTCTTCCCTTTCGGCAGTGAAAAGAAAAGCTCCGCTACAGAAAAATTTGTTGAGCTTTCAGTTGATTATAAAAGGGAGCTTGAAGAAATTTTATCTCGGATAAAAGGAGTCGGAGATGTGAATGTTATGGTCACATATTCTTCTTCATTTGAAAAAAACATTGCATACGAAAAAAATTCAAACAAGAACGAAAAAAAAGACGGTGATAACAAAATTATAAACGAAACAAGCTCAAACACAAATGTCGTGCTTTCTTCGGGTGAGCCGTTTGTTGTCAAACAAATTTATCCCGAAATCAAAGGAGTTGTTGTTGTCGCCGATGGTGCGGAAGACATTTTTGTCAAACAAAACATAACCGATGCAGTCACAACAGCTCTCGGAATAGCTCCGCACAAAGTTTGCGTTGTGAAGAAAAGCGAAAAATAACATAATTGAAAGGATGTTTTATATGTTGGTTTTGAAAAAGAAAGAAATTGTCGCTACGGCTTTGGTTGCTCTCATAGGAGTTGCCGGATATCTCAACTGGTCATATCAGGACACATTGAAAGTGACTGACGGAGATGCATACATAGAAACAGGAAAAAAACTCGGCGAAGCAAAATTCGTGACCTCAGATTCGGAAGAAAACGCCGAAGAGAGTGTTGAAACTTCTGCATCTGCCGGCGATTATTTTGCGAAAGCAAAAATGGAAAAGGAAAATGCCCGTTCTAAAGCACTCGAAATCCTAAATCAAACAGCTTCAAACGAAAGTTTTGATGAAGAAACGAGAAAAAATGCCCAGGAACAGATTTTGACACTTGCATCCAACAGTGAAAAGGAAACAGTAATCGAAAATATTGCAGGTGCAAAGGGTTATGAAAATATTTCCGTTTATGTTGACGGCAAAAGCGTTGATATTATCGTTGAAAAAAAAGATTTCACAAAAGAAGATGTCGGAATTATAAAGGATATTGTTACCGAACAATTGAACATAGGTCCTAACAGCATAAAAATAGTCCAAAAGCAGAACTAAAAAAACCAGGCAAAGCAAAGTAAAATTCTTTGTTTTGCCTGTTATTTTTTAATGATTATTCTGCGGTTTCCGCATTTTCATCGGTATCAGCTTCCTCTTCAATATTAGGTGTTTCGGATTCTGTTAAGGATGAATTATCAATATCAATATCGTTATCCTCTGTTTCAGCGTTATTTTCCTCACTTTGTGCTTCAGCTACCATTCTCATCTGTGCTTCTTCAACAGCTCTTCTTACTTCTTTATATCTTGTTTCGCCTGTAATATCGGCTGTAATTCCGTAAAATTCCTTGAACTGTTCAAGCTGTTCTTCTCCAACATATGTTGCAAGTGTCATTTCGTCCATAACCTTGCCCCACGGTGTATTTTCATCAATTGCTTCTGTCTTCTTGTTCCCTCCGAAAAGAGATACAATCTTATCACCGAGAGTTGTCGGAATATCCGGAGTTGTTTCGTCCGGAATTGAATAAGCTTCTTTCAATGTAGCAAAATCTATGCCATACATCTGTGCAAATACTTTAACCGGCATTGTGTAATAAGCCGCCATTTCTTCTGTATCACCCGACATATCCGCAGGCAAATTATATGTTTCCAAGAACTCTTCGAGCGAAACGCCCAACTCTTCGGAAATTTCTTCTATTGTTTTTCCGGACGGATTTGCATATCCGAGATTATTATATTTATTTGAGCTCTTGTTTGTCATCTGCTCAAATGTGCAGTGCATCATATCCGGGAATGAACCGTATTCAGATTTATCAAGTCCGAGCTTATTGTACAACGGGCTTCCGAAAACAAGGAAAAATCCGCCGAAAATCAATGCAATTGCAATAATTACAATCAAAACAATCATCAATGCCTTTGACTTTTTCTTCGGTGTTTCAATAAATGCCTCTGCCACAGTTTCTCCGTCGGCAAAAAATTCTTCCCTGTCGGTTACAGTTTCGGATTCTTCTTGAACATCCTCCGATTGCGGTTCTTCTGCATCTGATTCAAAGATTTCATCTGCAACAACTTCTTCAAGCTCTACAGCCGGTTCTTCAGTCGAAATAGTTTCTTCATTTACAATTTCTTCTGTTTCCGGTGCTTCCGGATTTACATTTTCAAATTCATTTTCGTTCATTTTTTCTACCTCACAAATTTTATTATTCGGCAGCTTCCGCCGAGTTATCTGTCTGTTGTGCCGCCGCTTGCTGTTCTTCGATAACAACACTCATAGGAGTATCGTCCGAATAATCTTCGCCAAGACCCATTGACTGTTTCAATGTTGCGACATCAGAACCCATCAATTTTGCATAGTTTGCAAGAGTGAGCTTATCAACTATATCTGTGATGAGCATATCACCTGTAATTTGGTCCTCACTTGAAAGTCCGTACTCTGTAAGAAATTCATCGATTTCTTTTTCCTGTGACTGTGCATATTCCGCAATTGTCGGAACTGTTGCATCAGTGTTTTGTGCATTATCCGTTACAGCTTGACTGTCATTTACCGGAGCTTGGCTCAATTTGTTGTAAACAGCCCAGCCGCCTACACCCAAAACAGCCACTACCAACAATACAAGCACAATATTTGTAACAATTTCCGGTGCACTCTTTTTCTTCTTTTTTACTTCGCAAGCCTCATTCTTTCTTTTTAGCTTTGCTTGTCTTTCACTCATTTCATTTCTTCCTTTCAAAAATTAAATCATGACACATAGATTATATACCCTCAAATATGTAATGTCAATAATTTTAAAATTAATTTATAAAATGTTAAAAATTAAGTAAAAACGATACACGCAAAAAATATTTGCCTGTATCGTTTTAAACCAAAGTAATTAATTATTCAGCGTCAGCCTCTTGCGTTGCTTCCTCTGCGATAAACTTTTCAATATCAACAGGAACAACTTCATCAGCAGAAACCTCTTCCTCAACAGGAGCTTCTTCTTTAACTTCTTCAGCAACAGGAGCAATTAAAGCTCTGATGCTCAAGCTAATCTTCTTGTTTTCCCAATCAATATCGGTAATCTTTGCTTCAACATCATCACCGATTGTCAAAACATCTTCGGGTTTTTCAATTCTTCTGTCAGCAATTTGTGAAATGTGAATCAAACCGTCAACATTAGGAATAAGCTGTGCAAAAGCACCGAAAGGCATAATTCTTACAACCTTACAGCCAACAACATCTCCGATGTTGAACTTTGATTTTGCAATCACCCAAGGATCATCCTCTGCTTTTTTGTATCCGAGAGAAATCTTCTTTGTCTCAGGCTTAATATCCTTAACATAAACAGAAAGAACATCGCCTTCCTTAACAACTTCTGATGGGTGCTTGATTTTGTTCCAGCTGAGTTCAGAAATGTGAACAAGACCGTCAACTCCGCCGATGTCAACAAAAGCACCGAAAGATGTCAAAGACTTAACTGTACCTGTATAAATCTTACCAACTTCACATTCTGCCCAGAACTTATCTTCTGCTTCTTTCTTTGCAGCGGCAAGCAATACTCTTGCAGAACCAACAACACGCTTTCTTCTTTCGTCAAGGTCAATCAATTTAACCTTGATTTCTGTATTCAATAAGGTTTCCAAATCCTGAATGTAAGAAAGTGAAACCTGCTTTGCGGGAACGAAAATCTGATAAGATTCAGCTAATGCAACAACTCCTCCCTTAACTACCTTAATAATTTTTGCAGTTAAAACATCGCCGTTTTCATAAGCCGCCTTAATCTTGTTCCAGCTTTCCATGGCAACAAGTTTCTTTCTTGAAAGAACAACCTTGCCTTCAGCATCATTGACGCCAACAACATAAACAGTAATCTTGTCGCCCTCCTTAACAATATCGGTTGTCTTTTGAGTAGGATCATCTGTAAGCTGGTCAAGTGATAACTGACCGTTATACTTAAATCCTCCCAAATCAACAATAACTTCATTGCCGCGAACCTCAACTACCGTTCCGTCAATAATGTCCCCGTTGTTCAGGGATTTGCTGTCATATTGTGCAAATAATTCAGCAAAGTTTTCTTCGTTTTTGATTTTTTCATCCATCGTTGTAAAAACCTCCTCGATAATACTCCCGGGTGTTGATGCTCCGGCAGTAATACCTATCTTTCCTTTTTTTAAATATATATTTTGAGGAATATCCTCAAAATTATCAATAAAATAACTATTGGGACAATTTGCTTTTGCAATTTCAAACAGTTTTTGAGAATTCGAGCTGTTCGCCCCTCCGATAACAAACATTATGTCGGATTGCTTTGCAATTTGTTCCGCTTCGTTTTGACGATGCTTCGTCGCACTGCATATTGTATCAAAAATTATAGTCGTTTGGCAAGTGTTTTTTAGATTTTGTACGATTTGTATAAAAATATTTTTATTTATTGTGGTTTGTGCTACAATACATACCGCATTTTTGGCAAATTCCGGTGGAATTTTATCCTCCGGAGAATATGTTATGAACGCTTCATTGTTACACCAACCGTTAATTCCGATTACCTCCGGGTGGTTTTTATCTCCCACAATAACAATCTTTTCACCTTTTTGATAATGCTCAAACACTATATTGTGAATTTTTTTGACAAAAGGACAGGTTAAATCCACATATTCGATTTCATTTTCTTCAAGATTATCGATAACCTCTTTTGAAACCCCGTGAGCACGGATAATCACGCCGTAGCCTTTCGGAATATCTTCAGTCGAATTGCATACATCGATACCTTTTTTTAAAAGGTCATCGATGACATTTGAATTATGAATGAGTGCACCGAGTGTCACGAACTTTTTTTTCGATTCCGCAATCTCATAAGCACCGTTTACTGCTCTTTTAACACCGTAACAAAAACCTGCCGTTTCCGCCACCGTTATACGGCTGTTACTTTCTTTGTTCATTATTTTTTAGCCTCTTTTTCGGGTGATAATTCTCGTATTTTCTTCATAAGAGCTATACTTTGCGAATGAAGTTCTTCAACCGTCGGTTTTTCATCTTGGAACTGATTGTAATATATCGGTTCTCCGTAAGTAATGGTTATTTTTGACATCCATCTGTATTTGCCTGAAATATTTATCGGCACAATCGGAACATCTGCACGGGAAGCAAGAACGACCGCTCCCTGCTTTGGTTCTGCGTATTCACCCTCCTTGACTCTTGTTCCCTCCGGAAACATTGCAACAATTTCATTGTTGCGAAGTCTTTTCAACGCCGCTTTTATTGCTCCCAAATCTCCCTTTCCTCTATGAACGGGAAAAGCTCCCAAGGCGGTAAAAAAAGCAGATGAAATTTTTGTTTTAAAAAGCTCCGCTTTTGCCATAAATCCAAGTTGTCTCGGTGATGTTGCACCCAAAACAACCACATCCCAATTGCTTCTGTGATTAATTGCGGCAATTGCTCCCATATCTTTCGGCATATTTTCTCTGCCTCTGACCTCGATTCGGAAAACAAAGAACAAAAATATTCTCATAACCGCCTGCATAATTCTAAATCCTATCATTTCACAAACTCCAACCTTTAAAGTATTTCTTCAATCATCTTTTGTATTTTATCACAAACCTCGTCAAAATTCAAGTCCGAGCTGTCAACCAAAACAGCATCGTCGGCACATTTTAACGGTGCAAATTCACGCTGTGAATCGTTTTTATCACGGAATTCAATATCCTTTTCAACTTCTTTTATATCACATTCCATACCCTTTTGCAGCATTTCGTCATATCTGCGTTTTGCTCTCACCTTAACCGATGCCGTGAGATAAATTTTTAAATCCGCATCGGGCAAAACATATGTGCCTATATCTCTTCCGTCCATTATAACGGATTTTTCACTTGCAAGAGTTCTTTGTAAATCCACAAGCTTCAATCTTACTTCGGGAATTACCGCAATTTCGGAGGAAGCTATCGTTGCATCCTTTTCTCTTATTCTTTGACTCACATCTTTCCCATTCAACAAAATCTGCTGACCGTTTTCGTTATAGTTTATATCTATTTTTATATCGTCAAGATGCGGTATTATCGCTTCCGATTCAATCTTAATTCCGTTTTCAATTGCATAAACACCGCAAGCACGATACATCGCACCCGTATCGACATAAACAATTCCAAGATTTTTTGCCACAGCCTTTGCTATAGAGCTTTTTCCCGCTCCCGCAGGACCGTCAATCGCAACATTTATTTTTTTCATAAAGTCATCAATCCTCCGCAATATCGGGACGAAGCTTCTTTGCCCCTCTCAAATATATGTGTTTAATTTCATCAAGACTCTTGTCCGAATTGGTTTCAACTATAACTCTTATGCATTTTTCCAATGAACCTGCAACAAAAAGCTCCGGCATATTCATAAGCGGAACATTTGTTATTCCCATTTCACGAACTCTTACCGCAGGATAACAAGCATCCAAATCGGAGGTCATCGTGAATGTAATGCTTATAAGGTCGTTTAAATCGATGTTATTATCCCTTATAATCTTATCCAGCATTTCCCATGATGCATCCCAAATTTCCGTTTTTTCGTTGTTTTCAACCGTCGTTGCACCTCTTATGGCTCTTACCATAAAAACACTTCCTTTTAAAATAATTTTTTACTGTCCAACAATAAAGTCACAGGGCCGTCATTCAAAAGATTGACCTTCATATCTGCAGCAAATCTGCCCGTTTCGGTTTTTATCCCTGCTTCTTCAAAATATCGGCAAGTTTTTTCGTAAAGTTCCTTTGCATATTTAGGTTCTCCTGCCGAATCAAAACTCGGGCGACGACCCTTTCGGCAGTCTCCGTACAGCGTAAACTGCGAAACAACCAACAGCTCACCGCCTATATCGTTAATAGATAAATTCATTTTTTCGTTTTCGTCCTCAAAGACACGAAGATTGATGATTTTATCCGCAATATACTTCATATCCGTTTCGTCATCTTCCTGTCCGACACCCAAAAGCACCAAGAATCCCTGTCCTATCTTTCCTATAATTTCATTATCAACCTCTACCGAGGCATTTAAAACTCTTTGTACAACAGCTCTCATATCTCATTTAAACAGCTTAAACCATTTTACAGTATTCTCCGCATTATATTTCCTCGCTGTTTAGTTCCTCCCATTGATTATATAATTCTTCCGATTTTTTTGTCAAATTGTCTATTTTCTGCGAAAGCTCAAACGCCTTCACAAAGTCCGATGCAATTTCCGGATTTTGCAGTTCCTCCGAAAGCTTATTTATTTCTTCTTCGATTTTGGAAATCTCATCCTCACATCTTTTTATTTTTGTTTTTCTTTTTCTTTTTTCCGACTCTATACGCTTTTGTTCTTTATAATCCACAGCATTTTGAGAAATTTTCTTTTTCTCGCCCTCAAGGCTTTTTTGCGGATTGTGCTTTGACAAAAAGTAATCGTAATTTCCGTCATAGCAAATAACTTCGTTATCGTCCATATAATAAATCTTATCTGCAAGCTTATTTATAAAATAACGGTCATGCGAAACAATAAGCATAGTCCCGTCATATTCCGAAAGTGCTTTTTCAAGTGCTTCCTTTGACTGAATATCCATATGGTTTGTCGGCTCGTCCATTATTAGAAAATTAACTTTTTTCAAAATGAGCTTTGCAAGCTCAACTCTTGCTCTTTCGCCGCCCGACAGCTTTTTGATTTCTTTGAAAACATCCTCGCCTCTAAACAAAAAAACAGCAAGTGCGTTTCTAATCTGTGTTTGATTGAGTTTCGGATATTCGTCCCACAACTCATCAATAACAGTCTTGCTCATATCAAGACTTTCCTGTATCTGGTCATAATAACCGACATATGTTCCTGCACCGATTTGACAGTTTCCGCCGTCACATTCGGACATTCCCATAATTATTTTTAAAAGAGTAGTCTTTCCGCATCCGTTCGGTCCAAGCAAAAATACCTTTTCTCCACGCTTAATAAACATATCGCAATTGTCAAAAAGCGGTTTATTGTCAAAATGCTTTGAAAGTCCTTTCGCAAAAAGAGCAATATCTCCGCCTCCGGGCTCTGCTTTGAAGGTAAAATTTGTTTCGGAGAGTGTTTCCTCCTGTTCGGTGAGTTCCTCCTTTAATTTATCGATAACCTTTTGCTTGCTTTCGGCGGTTTTTATATTTTTTTCTCTGTTCCACCGCTTCTGCTGTTCGACAACACCTTCAAGTCTTTCTATTTCCTTTGAAAGATTTGCGTTTTTTCTCTGCTCCGTAAGCTTTTCTATTTCTCTTTGTTTTATATAAAAGCTGTAATTTCCGTTTTGGGAATACAGTCTTTTATTCTCAATCTCAAAAGTTTTATTTGTCACTCTGTCAAGAAAATATCTGTCGTGAGATATAATCAAAACAGCTCCCTTAAAGCCTTTTAAATACTCCTCCAACCATTCTACCGCTTTAATATCGAGATGGTTTGTCGGCTCGTCCAACAAAAGCAAATTGGAATCGGACAAAAGAATTTTCGTCAGCGAAACTCTCGTTTTTTGACCACCCGAAAGTGAGGAAACGGGTAAATCCAATTCCCTCTCATCAAATCCCACACCCAACAGTGCCGATTTGACACGGCTTTTATAGTAAAATCCGCCCTTTTCCTCATATCTTTCGGATAGCTGATTTTGTCTGTTCACAAGCTTTGTCACATCATCCGACTTATTTTCTATCGCCTTGTGAATTTCTTCAAGCTCGCTTTCGATTTTTAATATATCTCCGAAAACATCAAGAGCTTCTTCATAAACGCTTTTATCCGACTCGTTACAGGCATATTGGTCAAGATATCCGATTTTTAAATCCTTGCTTTTAAAAAGCTCACCGTCATCATAATGTTCTTCACCCGTAAGCATTTTAAAAAGTGTTGATTTTCCAGCTCCGTTAATGCCCACAAGTCCAATCTTGTCCGAAGAATCGATATTAAAGCTCACATTTTCAAATAAAGTCACATCGCCGAAATCACGGCGTAAATCCTTTGCATTTACAAGTATCATATTATCCTCATTTTACCTTTGTATCAATCATAGGTTGCAAATAATCATTGACAATACTGCTTCCGTAATACACATCGGGACACCATTTGCCGCCGAGCTGTTCAACCGTTTTTACAGTTCCTGCCCAAGCAAGTGATTTGACGGATTTATACCGTCCGTGAGGCTCGCCGACAGGGTCAACTCCAACATATGCCGACATATGGTTAAAATGTCCCCTGACACCGTCATCCGGAGTCAAAAAGTCCTCATGATCCTCTGTTTCGTCGCCGACAGCACCGTATTTCTTTATGCCTGCCCAATTGTTCTGTTCGGGAATAACTCTGCCGCCGTATTTTCCGTAAGCGGTTTCCTTTGCAGCCTGTGCATAAAGAATATCGGCTCTTATTCCGGTAAGCTCCTCATATTTCCAATAATACTGCGCAACATCTATAAATCTCTGGTGTGCTCCTCTTTTTTTTGCCCACTGTATCGCCTGTTCCATTGTTGCCTCCGATTTTCCCAAAATCGGCGTTGTTGTTTCAAATACAGGCTGTTTATTTTCCTCTGTGTTGTTTGAATTTTGCGGTTTGTTATCTGTTGTCTGCGGCTTGTAATTATACAAACGATAAAGCACCGCACACGCCTCTGCACGGGTTATGCGGCTTTTCGGACTTATCTTTCCGTCCGAACCGTTTATTAAACCCTTTTCGTATCCGACAACAATATATCGAAAATATTTTTCCGATATATCCGAATAATCCGAAAATTTTTCTGCAAAATCGGACGGTCTTTGAGGATATGAATCGCCCTGCGATATTTTTATACACATTGCAAGAAATTCCTCACGGGATACCGCTTCTTCCGGATAAAATTTGTATGAATCATCAATTACATAATCATGATATGCGGTTATGTAATTGTATGACCATCTGTCAGGTGACACATCAGCATAAACATTCATACCGACTATTGGAATTTTCACTCCGGCACAATTTAATATCATTTTCGCCATCTGTTCTCTTGTCATATCTCCGTCGGGCATAAGCTCTCCGTTTTCATCACCGCTTATAATTCCTTTTCCTATGCAAAAGGACAGATATTCATCCGCCCAACCGTTATATGCCTGTGTAAAAGGACAAAAAGCCAAGCATACCAATGAAACGGCAATAACAGCCGTTAATATTTTCTTACTCTTCATAAAATCACCTATTATACATTGTAACACAATAAATCTTTAAGCACAATAAATTTAACACAATTGTTATAATATTATTTGCTTTTCGTAAGATAAGAAATCTCGTGACTTGTTAAGTATCTCCAGCGTCCGAGCGGGAGATTTCCCAGCTCCACCGTTCCGATATGCGTTCTGTTAAGTTCCGTCACCTTACACCCAACAGCTTCAAACATTTTTCTGACCTGACGGTTTTTTCCCTCGTGAATTGTTATTTTGATAACCGTATAACCCTTTTCGCACGAAAGCATCTCCACCTCTGCCGGAGAGGTCTTAAAGCCCTCCTCGATAACAACGCCCTCACGCAATTTTGCCAATCCTTTCGGTGTAATTCCACCCTTTAGTGTTGCAACATATGTTTTGTTCATATTGAATTTCGGGTGTGTCACCTTATAGGTAAAATCCCCGTCATTTGTCAATAATAAAAGTCCCGATGTGTCATAATCGAGTCTGCCGACTGGGAAAATACGGGATTTTATTTCCTCCCCTATCAAATCAAGAACTGTCGGTCTTTCAAATTGGTCGGATACCGTTGAAACATATCCCACCGGCTTATTAAGCATTATATAATATTTTTTTGTTTCGGGAGTTACTGCTTTGTTATCAACCTTAATCTCATCAGCACCGATTTCAACCTTTATTCCCTGTTCCGATACTTTTTTTCCGTTCACAGATACCCTTCCCGATGCAATGAGTTCCTCCGCTCCCCGTCTTGATGAAACGCCGCTCATCGCAATGTATTTTTGAAGTCTGACTATTTCGCCCATAATTATTTCTCCGTTTTCTTTGTTATAAAATCAGAATTATCAATCGGCAAACAGTTCAAACTCCACCGATTTTATATTAATTATATAACATTTTCAGCCGATAATCAACATTTTTTTTATTATTTTCATTAATTCTCCCAAAAATCCCGTTTTATATCCGACAAATTCCGAAAAATCCCTGTCTGCCATAAGATTGATGCATTTTATCAGCTTATTACCATAAAAAATTTCCATATAACCTATTTTTTCACCTTTTATAACACTGTGTTTTATTTCTTCAGCCGTATGCAAAACCACATTCACCTTGCTTTTGTCAAAACAATTCAAATACACATCTTCGGCAGCCACGGCGTTTAAAATTTCATTTTTTCCACTGTAGCTTTTGAAAATTTCTCCCGTACTTATTATTTTTTCCGTTTCCAAATTTTCAAAACCGTAATCAAGCATTTTTTTGTGGTCATTCCAATCATCCGGTGCATTCAATGTCACAGCAACAAGTGTGACATCACCTCTTTGTGCCGCAGACACAAGGCATCTTCCCGTTTTCTTTGTGTAACCCGTTTTAATTCCTATACATCCTTGCTTTTGTCAAAACAATTCAAATACACATCTTCGGCAGCCACGGCGTTTAAAATTTCATTTTTTCCACTGTAGCTTTTGAAAATTTCTCCCGTACTTATTATTTTTTCCGTTTCCAAATTTTCAAAACCGTAATCAAGCATTTTTTTGTGGTCATTCCAATCATCCGGTGCATTCAATGTCACAGCAACAAGTGTGACATCACCTCTTTGTGCCGCAGACACAAGGCATCTTCCCGTTTTCTTTGTGTAACCCGTTTTAATTCCTATACATCCGTCATAATTCCACAAAAGTTTATTGTGATTTTTCAAATATGTTATATATCCGTCGGCTTCAAGTCGGGAATTTTTGGTTGACACTATTCTTCTGAATTCCCTGTTTTGTAATGCATATGCTCCGATTTGAGCCATATCGTAAGCTGTCGAATAATGTCCGTCGGCATCAAGACCGTTGGCATTTTTAAATGATGTTTCCAAAAGTCCTATTTCCTGTGCCTTTTTATTCATCATCACAGCAAAATCCTCACTTGTTCCGCCTATATGCTCTGCAACTGCACAAGCAGCATCGTTTCCGGAATTAAGCATCATACCCATAACCAAATCTTTCATAAAAACCCTGTCGCCGGATTTTAAATAAATTGATGAACCCTCTTGCATCTGTGCATTTTTTGAAACTGTAACCACTTCATCGGGTTTGGAATTTTCTATTGCCAAAATTGCGGTCATTATCTTTGTTGTACTTGCCATGGAATGACGACTGTAGCCGTTATATTCATACAGCACCTCGCCCGTTTCCGCATTCAAAAGACAAGCGCACTCCGCAGAAATATCGATTGCGGACGCTTTCGATACGATTAGCAAAAAACACAACCATACAAAAACAAAAAGTCTTTTCATAGAAAATTCACCTCGTAACAATCTATGAAAAGACATACTGTTTAATTCTTATTTGAGTTGTAAATATAAGTCAGGATTTTTCTTTTTTGCTCTTTTTCTTTCATTTTTTGTGCAGGGCAAATGAAAATCCGAGCTTATTTTTCCTATTCCAATGCCGAATTTCTGTTGAAGCTCTTCCAAAGAATTTATGTTAAAATCGTTGATTATCTTCAAAAAAACCATAGCACACATATATGCATCATCATCCGCACAGTGATGTTCAAAATCAAGTCCCAAAAAATCCGCCATCGCATTCAGCTTGTGGCTCTCAAGTTCGGGATAGGCTTTCTGCGAAAGCTTCACGGTGCAGACATAGGAAAAATTAGGAAACGCAATACCGTACATATCGAGTGTTTTCAAAAGAACACCTATATCAAAGCTTGCATTGTGAGCAATAACAAGTCTATCGTTTAAATACGGGAATATTTCTCTCCAATATTCCTTAAATGTCGGTTTATCAATAACCATTTCTGGGGTGATATTATGGATTTTTATGTTATATTCGTTAAACTCAAACGGTTCGGGCTTGATGAGAAGCTCTTTTCTTTCCTTTACACAGCCGTTTTGTACCGTGCAAATTCCCATACTGCATATTCCGTTTGCACCAGATGTTGCCGTTTCAAAATCTATCGCAACAAAATCCACACTATCACCTCCTTTTTGTCATCAAATTATATCTTTTTTGTTTCAACTTCTTCACAGATTTTCTTGATAAATTCATCAATACTCATCGCACCGATATCTCCGTCCTTTCTTGAACGAACGGAAACTGTATTGTTTTCGATATCTTTATCGCCGACAACAAGCATATACGGAACCTTTTCAAGCTGTGCTTCTCTGATTTTATATCCGATTTTTTCAGATCTGTCATCAACTTCGATTCTTACAATACCTGCTGCTTCAAGTTTTTTCTTGATATCGTAAATATAATCAAGATGTCTGTCCGCAATGGCAAGCAATTTAACCTGTACCGGAGCAAGCCAAACCGGGAAAGCTCCTGCATATTTTTCAATCAACAGTGCCAGAGTTCTCTCATAGCATCCTATCGATGTTCTGTGAATGATATACGGATTTTTCTTTGTTCCGTCCTTATCCACATATTCCATACCGAATTTTTCGGCGAGCATCTGGTCAATTTGAATTGTTATCAGTGTATCCTCCTTGCCGTGAACATTCTTTATCTGAATGTCAAGCTTCGGACCGTAGAAAGCTGCTTCACCGATACCGATTTTATACGGAATTTCCAAATGATCGAGGATTTTCTTCATAACACCCTGTGCCTCATCCCATTGTTCTTCCGTTCCGATATATTTATCTCTGTCCTCGGGATCCCACTGTGAAAATCTGTAGGAAACATCCTCATAAAGACCGAGAGTTTTAAGCATAAAGGTTGTTAATTCAAGACAGCTCTTAAACTCATCCTCAAGCTGTTCGGGAGTACACATCAAATGTCCCTCCGAAATCGTAAATTGTCTTACTCTTATAAGTCCATGCATTTCGCCCGAAGCTTCGTTTCTGAAAAGTGTTGATGTTTCGGCAAGACGCATAGGCAAATCTCTGTAGGAGCGTCCTCTGTTTAAATATGCCTGATATTGGAAAGGACAAGTCATTGGACGAAGTGCGAAAACCTCTTTGTCCACATTTTCGTCACCCATTATGAACATTCCGTCCTGATAATGATCCCAGTGACCCGAAAGCTTATACAAATCGCTCTTTGCCATAAGCGGAGTTTTTGTCAATTGCCAGCCTCTTTTTTGTTCTTCATCTTCAACAAATCTTTGCAAAAGCTGAATAATTCTTGCGCCTTTAGGCAAAAGAACCGGCAAGCCCTGACCTATCAATTCGGAGGTTGTGAAAAGCTCAAGCTCTCTTCCCAATTTGTTGTGATCTCTCTTTTTAGCTTCTTCAAGCTGTTCAAGATGTTCAAAAAGCTCATCCTTTGTTTTAAATGCTGTTCCGTAAATTCTCTGGAGCATTTTGTTTTTCTCGTTTCCTCTCCAATATGCACCTGTTGCACTTAAGAGCTTATATGCTTTAACCTTGCTTGTGTAATTCACATGAGGTCCGGCGCACAAATCGGTAAAATCGCCCTGCTTATAAAACGAAATAACCTCACCCTCCGGAAGTTCTTCGATAAGCTCTGTTTTATAAGGTTCGTCTTTCATCAATTCAAGTGCTTCATCTCTCGGAAGCTCAAATCTTTCGATTTTCAAATTTTCCTTTACAATTTTTTTCATTTCAGCTTCGATTGCTGTCAAATCCTCCGGTGTAAAGGTGTGTTCTGTATCAAAATCATAATAAAAACCTGTATCTATTGCAGGTCCTATTGCCAGCTTCACATCAGGAAACAGTCTTTTAACAGCCTGTGCCATTATGTGAGAAGCCGAATGTCTTAATGTTTGCAGTTCGTTCATTTCACTCATTTTATAATACCTCTTTTTCATAATATTTCGGGGCAAACAAAAAGCACCCCATCATCTGCCTCCAGGCAAATCATAGGGGTGCAAAAATGCACGGTTCCACCCTAATTACGATAAAAATCGTCACTCATTTTCTTATAACGCAAAGATAGGCGGCAATGCTTAATTGTTTCCGTTCAGCACGCAACTCCGAAGTGGTCTTCACCGAAATTCATCAAAGAATGCTCCCAGCCACGACATTCTCTCTCTTATGACTACCCTCTCGGCTACTCTCTTCATCATAGTCTTTCATTGTAATTATTATGACACTTTTTTTCGATTTTGTCAAGACCTTTTTTGTTTAACGGTCAATTTGACTGTTTAAATATTTATTTTTCGATAATGCGATATACAAAACAACCGAACAAACAAATCCAAATACCGCTTGTAAAAGGTTTCCCGGCATACCTAAAAGTGCCGCACCGTATCCGAGTATCGGAATTTCATACAAAAAGTACCCCAAAACCATAACAGCTTCAGCCACAACCGAGCATATTGCAATTGCGGCAACAGGATTGATTTTTTTTAATCTTTTAAATAATACGGCAGTCAAAAATGCCATAAATGCTTTTATTGCAAAGGTTGCCGGTGCATAGATAAAATATCCGCCGATAATATCCGCCAGCACAGAGCCCAGACCTGCCGCAACCGCACCGAACACAGGACCCAAAAATATACCGCTTACCATTACCATACAATCTCCCACATTCACAAATCCGTTTGCAGCCAGACGAATTTGAACAATCATCGTTGCAACAAGGGTCAATGCCGTAAACGCTGCCGCCGTAACCATTTTTCTTGTTTTCATTAATATCACATCCCTTTCACCAATATAACACTCAAAAAAATAGATGTCAAGCAATGAAAACGCATTTTGTAAAAATGCCGAAAATGATATTTTCGCAAAAATTTTTTTTGTAAAAATTTGAACGCTCATCAGTCTCAATGCGATTGACTTTTTTCTCTCTCGGTGTTAAAATATATATGAATTAAATCTGAAAGGCGAAATTTAATGAAACCATTATTGAGTGCGGTATTTCCAAAGCTTTCGAGAAACATTGCAAGGGATATCACCGTTGAAAATGTTAAAATATCAAAAAAATACAGAAGCATAGAGCTTGAAACGGCAGAACAGCTTTCGGACGAAGAATCGGATCGTCTTGAATATGCCATTAAGGAAGCATATAATCTTTCGACTGTTTTTATCAAGTGCAAGTCGGATCAAGCAGCCGTTCCGTCATCGGGTGAAAAATATAACGATGAATTTTTTTCTTCTCTAAATCAGTCGATTGAAAATGCGGAAAAGAAAAAAAAGCCGCAGAAAAAAGCCGTGGTTAAAGAAATGATATACGGAAGAACGATAAGAGATAATCTCATTCCCATTTCCGCAATTGATGATAACTCGGAGCATGTATGCTTCAGCGGAGATATTTTCGGAATTGAAACAAAAGAAATCAAAAGCAAAAAAAACGAAAAGAAATATTTTTTGCTTCTCATCGACATAACCGACTATTCCGATTCAATTTCAGCACAGCTTTTTATAGAAAAATGCGAAAAGAACGAAGAAAATATAAAAGCCGTTTCCGAGAAGATAAAAAAAGGCTTGAATGTTATAATCAGAGGAAAGGCTCAATTTAACGAATATGCAAAAGAAGTTGTCGTAAGCATAAATTCAATTGCGGAGGGCTTCAAGCCGGAGGAAAAAACCGACAATGCTCCCGTTAAAAGAGTTGAACTTCATATGCATACGCAAATGTCGGCAATGGATGCCGTCTCATCTGCAAAAGACCTTATTAACCGTGCGATAAAGTGGGGACATAAAGCAATTGCACTTACTGACCACGGTGTTGTCCAGGCATACCCCGATGCGATGAAGGCTTCGGGTAACAATGAAAAGATAAAAGTTTTATACGGTGTTGAGGGTTATCTTATCGATGACAGTGCAAAAATATGCTATGATGTCGGAGATGCAACAACAAAAGATTCATTTGTTGTTTTCGACCTTGAAACCACGGGACTTGACAAAAATAATTGTGCAATCACCGAAATAGGTGCTGTCAAAATAACGAACGGCAAAATTACAGACCGATTTTCAACCTTTGTAAATCCTCAAATGCCGATACCAAATGAAGTTGTTGAGCTGACGGGCATAACGGACGAAATGGTTAAAAATGCACCTGTAATTGAAGATGTTCTTCCTCAATTTTTGGATTTTTGCAATGGCTGTATTCTTGTTGCACACAATGCCGCATTTGATACCGGATTTGTAAAAATTGCCTGTGCACGCCAAAACATTGAATTTAAATTTGGATATCTCGATACCTTGATGCTGGCAAGATGTCTGTTCACAACTTTGCCAAACCACAAGCTTAACACTCTTTCAAAGCATCTTCACATTCTTTTGGAAAATCACCACCGAGCTGTTGACGATGCAAAGGCAACAGCTGATATTTTCCTAAAAATGCTCCAAATGCTTGAAGAAAAAAGACTGTTTGAATTAAAGCTTTTTAATAACTCATTCGACTTGTCGCACGCAGTTAAAAAAGGAAAGGCATATCACATAATTCTCTTGGCAAAAAATACCGAGGGAATACGAAATATTTATGAGCTTGTGACCGCTTCTCACCTTAAATACTTCAACAGAACTCCGAGAATACCGAGAAGTCTGCTTGAAGAAAAAAGAAACGGTCTTATAATAGGTTCTGCCTGCGAAGCCGGTGAGCTGATGCGAGCCGTTATAAATGGTGTTTCGGATGAGGAGCTTGAAGAAAAGGTTGATTTTTATGATTACCTTGAAATTCAGCCCATAGGCAACAATGCCTATATGAAGACCGATGACGGTCACAAAAACATCAACACCGATGAGGATTTGCAAAACCTTAACAGAAAAATAGTTGAACTCGGCGAAAAATACAATAAACCTGTATGCGCAACCTGCGATGTTCATTTTCTTGACCCGGAAGGTGCGAATTACCGTAAAATTCTTATGTACTATAAAGGCTTTAAAGATGCCGATAATCAAGCTCCGCTTTATTTGAGAACCACGGAAGAAATGCTTGAAGAATTTTCATATTTGGGAGAGGACAAAGCTTATGAGGTTGTTGTCACAAATACAAATATGATTGCCGATATGATTGAAGATGTCAGACCTATTCCAAAAACAAAATGTCCGCCAGAAATCCCCGGCGCAGAAGATGACATCATTAGAGATTCACACGAAAAAGCCAAAGCCATTTACGGTGATCCACTTCCGCCCGAGGTTCAGCAAAGACTTGACAAAGAGCTTTATTCGATAACAACCTATGGTTTTTCAGTTATGTATAAAATCGCACAGGAGCTTGTAAGAAAATCACTCTCCGACGGATATCTTGTCGGTTCGAGAGGTTCTGTCGGTTCGTCCTTTGTTGCCTTTTTGTCGGATATAACGGAGGTTAATTCTCTGCCGGCACACTATATTTGCCCAAATTGCAAAAATGTTGAGTTTATCGGAAGTGAAACAGGTATTTCGGGATGTGACCTGCCCGACAAAAATTGCCCAAAATGCAACACTCCGTATAACAAAGACGGTCACGACATACCGTTTGAAACATTTCTTGGTTTTGCCGGAGATAAAGAGCCTGATATCGACCTTAACTTTTCTGGCGATTATCAGCCGACAATTCACCACTACACCGAAACATTTTTCGGCGAGGGATTTGTTTTCAGAGCAGGAACTATAGGCACGGTTGCGGAGAAGACTGCTTTCGGATATGTAAAAAAATATTCCGAGGAAAAGAATATAAAGATAAGAAATGCCGAAATGAAGCGTTTGGCGTCGGGCTGTGAGGGTGTGAAGCGTACAAGCGGCCAGCACCCCGGCGGAATTATAGTTGTTCCCCACAAAAACAATATTCACGAATTTTGCCCCGTTCAGCATCCTGCCGATGATGTTAATTCCGATATAATAACAACACATTTTGATTATCACTCAATCGACCAAAATCTTTTGAAGCTCGATGAGCTCGGACACGATGATCCGACAGTTATCAAAATGCTCCAAGACTTGACGGGACTTGACCCACAGACAATTCCTCGTGACGACAAAGCAACGCTGAGCCTTTTCACTTCAAACGAAGCATTGAAAATTGTTAATAATGAGGATATCGGAACGGAGCTCGGAACATACGGTGTTCCTGAATTCGGGACAAAATTTGTTCGCCAGATGCTTGAAGATACAAAACCGAAAACCTTTTCGGAGCTTGTTAGAATTTCGGGTCTTTCCCACGGAACCGATGTTTGGCTCGGAAATGCCCAAACCCTTATCCAGCAAGGCGTAACCGATCTTTCTCACTCAATTTGTACCCGTGATGATATTATGATTTATCTTATCTCAATGGGCGTTGATGCACAGCACTCCTTCAAAATTATGGAAAGCGTACGTAAAGGAAAAGGTCTGACCCCCGATGATGAGTCGGCAATGAGAGCGGCGAATGTGCCCGAATGGTATATCGATTCCTGTAAAAAAATCAAATATATGTTCCCAAAAGCACACGCTGTTGCTTATGTAACAATGGCATTCAGAGTTGCTTATTATAAGGTCAATTTCCCGAAAGCGTTTTATATAGCATATTTTTCGGTAAGAGCCGGTGACTTTGATGCGGAAATGATGGCAAAGGGAATAAAAACCGCAAGAGAAGCGATGAATGACCTGCTTGAAAAGAAAAAAAATAACACAATAACGCCTAAAGAAGAAAATGTAATTCCGATTTTGGAAATATGTATTGAAATGTACGCAAGAGGTCTCACATTCACACCAATAAGCCTTTACGAATCAGACGCTGTGAATTTTCTCCCCTGTGATGAGGGTATTATTCCCCCCTTAAATGCTCTTGTGGGAATGGGTGAAAACGCCGCAAAAAGTATTCAGGAAGCAAGAAAGGACGGACCCTTTAAAACAATTGAGGATTTGAGACAAAGAACGGCAATAACAAAAACAACAATTGAGCTTATGCAAAAAAATCATTATCTTGACGAGCTTCCCGAATCGGATCAGGTTACATTATTTGATGCTTAAATAAAAAAGATGGTGCAAAATTTGCACCATCTTTTTTATCTTCCGTAAACCTCTTCCTTTAATACTCCTATATACTCCAAATTGCGATATCTTTCGTTAAAATCAAGACCGTAACCAACAGCAAATTCATCGGGAATGACAGTTCCCTGGTAATCAACCGTCACATCGGCAACTCGCCTATCCGGCTTATCGAGCATCGTGCAGATTTTGCAGGATTTAGGCTTTCTTTCAAGAAGAACTTCCTTGAGCTTATACAAGGTATTTCCACTGTCTATGATATCCTCGATAATCAATATGTTTTTTCCTGCTATATCACATTCAACATCCTGCTTGATATTTATAAAGCCGCTTGTTTTTGTTCCGGCACCGTAACTTGATACTCTCATAAATTCAATTGTTACTGGCATCTTCAGTTTTCTTATAAGATCTGCGGCAAATATCATACTTCCCTTTAAAATAACAAGAACAGTAAGTTCTTCATCGCCGTAATCTTTATTTAATTTATCCGCAAGACCTTGAACAATTTGACGAACTTCATCCTCCGAAACCAAAATTCTTTTTATATCCTTATGTAAAACCGTATCCATAAATATAACTCCTCTTGAATTTTGTTAAAAAAGCAAAAAACCTGCCAAAATATCGGCAGGTTTTTCTGGCGACTCGGATGGGGCTCGAACCCACGACCTCTAGCGTGACAGGCTAGCGTTCTAACCAACTGAACTACCGAGCCATAAAGCTATTATATGATAACATAAAAAAGAACTTTTGTCAAGCACTTTTAATAATTTTATGCAATTTTCTAAATGGGAATATAAGATATCCACAAATATTAATCGACATTTAACTTTTTCATTAACATATCAGATAGTTATTTATCCGATGTTCTATTATCCTAATCCTTTCATGAGACCAATTTGCTTAACGCTTCAAATTTTATTCTTTCTTCGTAATTTATGCGTTTACATTTTCTTTTTTTATGAGTTATTTTACAAAATTCCTTAAACGCCAAAAAAGAAATAACCCCCACAACAGGAGTTATTTCATACCACATACATTAATTTTCGTTTTTATGCTTATCACAATCCGCACAACATTCACTGCAATTATGGGTTTCACCCAATTCAACACCGCTCTTTTTGTAATAATCATCTATAGCAGAATGAATTGCTTCCTCTGCCAAAACAGAACAATGAATTTTTTCGGGCGGCAAACCGTCAAGAGCTTCCATAACTGCTTTATTTGTAAGTTCAAGAGCTTCTTTAACGGATTTTCCCTTAACCATTTCTGTTGCCATTGAGCTTGTTGCAATTGCTGCACCGCATCCGAATGTCTTAAATTTGACATCCTTAATCACATCATCCTCAATGTTCATATAAATCTTCATTATGTCACCGCATTTTGCGTTTCCGACTTGTCCGACCGCATTCGCACCGTCGATTTCTCCGACATTTCTCGGATTCTCAAAGTGATCCATTACTTTTTCACTGTACATAATATCAAATCCTTTCCAAATGTTATTTATTCTCTTTTAAGACTTCTTCATAAAGAGGGGACATCATTCTCAATCTTTCAACTATCGGCGGTAAAACCTCCAATACATAATCGATATCTTCATCTGTTGTATCATCGCCCACGCTTAATCTTAACGAGCCGTGAGCAATTTCGTGAGGAAGTCCTATTGCCAAAAGCACATGAGACGGGTCAAGCGAGCCCGATGCACAAGCACTTCCGCTCGATGCCGCAATACCTTTCATATCAAGAAGCATCAATATCGATTCGCCCTCAATATATTTAAATGAGAAATTCACATTGTTGCAAAGTCTGTCCTCGCCTGTAGGACCGTTCAATCTGCAATAAGGAATTTTTTCATATATTCCGTTTATGAGCCTGTCTCTTTTTCTTGACATTTCAGCCATATTTTCTTCAAGCTGATTGTTTGCAATTTCGATTGCTTTAGCAATTCCTGCCATTCCGGCAACATTTTCCGTTGCAGCCCTTTTGCCTCGTTCCTGACCGCCGCCGTGAATAAGATTGGAAATTCTGATTCCGTTTCTTATGTACAGCACGCCGACACCTTTCGGACCGTGGAACTTATGTGCAGACATAGAAAGCATATCAACTCCCAAATCACCTACATCTATAGGCATATGCCCTATCGCCTGAACAGCGTCTGTATGAAAAATAACCTTATGAGTTTTTGCAATTTCCGAAATTTGGGAAATAGGTTCTATTGTTCCGATTTCGTTGTTTGCGGTCATTATTGATATCAATATTGTTTTATCTGTAATAGCCGCTTCGACATCCTGCGGATTTACCCGTCCCGTCTCATCAACAGGAAGATATGTTACCTCATATCCGTGTTTTTCCAAAAATTCACAAGCACCCAAAACAGCGTGATGCTCGATTGAGCTTGTTATTATATGGTTACCTTTTGCCTTGTATGCATCGGCAATTCCCTTGATTGCCCAATTATCAGCCTCACATCCCGAGCCGGTGAAATAAATTTCATTTGTTTTTGCACCGATAGCCTTTGCAACGGTTTCACGGAATTCCAAAACCGCTTTTTCGCAAACTCTTCCGACCTCATAAAATTTTGAAGAGGCATTTCCGAAATGCTCCGTATAATAAGGAAGCATAGCCGCAAGAACTTCTTCTTTCATATAAGTTGTTGCATTATTATCTAAATAAACCGACTTATTCATTTAATCATCTCCCAACATAGGTATAACATTTGAATACCTATTCATATTTTATATCATCATTTGTAATTTGTCAATAATTTATACAAATT
>CAZGZZ010000015.1:0-32864 GCA_964530315.1 uncultured Lachnospiraceae bacterium | reverse complement strand
AAGTCAACGTGTCCGGGAGTATCGATAATGTTGATTCTGTGTTTCACTCCTGCCTTTGAGCCTTCTTGTTTAGCCCAAAAACAAGTTGTAGCGGCAGAAGTAATAGTAATACCTCTTTCCTGCTCCTGTGCCATCCAGTCCATGGTTCCCGCACCTTCGTGAGTTTCACCCATTTTATGAATACGGCCCGTGTAGTACAAAATTCTTTCCGTAGTAGTAGTCTTACCGGCATCGATATGAGCCATGATACCGATATTTCTTGTATTTTCCAATGAATACTCTCTACCCATATTATGTTTCCTCCTTTCTACGCTTTTTTAAAAACGAAGAACAAATAGTATAAACTGTTTGTAAAATTCTTTTTAAATATTTTTTCGATTAAAGTTACGAAAAAATTACCAACGATAGTGTGCGAAAGCTCTGTTAGCTTCAGCCATTTTGTGAGTATCCTCACGCTTTTTGCAAGCTCCGCCTGTACCGTTAAGAGCGTCCAAAAGTTCGTTTGCGAGTCTTTCTTTCATTGTCTTTTCATTACGCTCTCTTGAGTAACGAGTCAACCATCTGAGTCCCAAAGTTTGTCTTCTTTCAGGACGAACTTCCATAGGAACCTGATATGTTGCACCGCCGACTCTTCTTGCTTTTACCTCCAAAACAGGCATAATGTTATCCATAGCTTCTGTGAATACTTCCAAAGCGTCTCTGCCTGTCTTTTCCTTTATGATATCGAATGCATCATAAACGATTTTCTGTGCTACACCTTTCTTACCGTCAAGCATAATGTTGTTGATAAGCTTTGTAACGATAACACTGTTGTAAATTGGGTCTGCAAGAACTTCTCTCTTTGCGACAAAACCTTTTCTTGGCACGATACTTCCCTCCTTCATAAATTTTCGAAATAAATTCGTTAAAATGAATATCACCGGTACTCTGAGACTAATATTTCAAATCTCCGTTTGTGCGTATGCGATTTATATTTGCTGATATAACCCGATATGCACCAATGTGATATTAAGAAGCTTTATTACTTCTTATCAGAAGCCTTTGGCTTCTTTGCGCCGTACTTTGAACGGGACTGCATTCTGTTAGCAACTCCCTGTGCATCAAGAGTACCTCTGATAATGTGGTATCTTGTACCAGGCAAGTCCTTAACTCTTCCGCCTCTGATCAAAACAACGCTGTGTTCCTGCAAGTTATGTCCGATACCCGGAATATAAGCAGTAACTTCAATACCGTTTGTAAGTCTTACTCTGGCAATTTTACGAAGAGCAGAGTTAGGCTTTTTAGGTGTTGCGGTTCTAACAGCTGTACACACGCCTCTCTTTTGCGGCGAGCTGTGGTCATTTGTCTTTTTCTTCAAAGAGTTCAAATTCTTTTGAAGAGCCGGAGCTGTTGACTTTGTAACAGATGTTTGTCTTCCCTTTCTGACTAACTGGTTAAATGTTGGCATATCGTGTTACACCTCCTCATTTTAAAATTTATATATTATAGCACCGAACGGTGTTATAATCAATCGATTGCCACAACTGCGCAGGATGCCGGACGGGAAATAGAACAAATCCTTCCCAACTCGTGCATTGTGTCGATTTTGATGATTTCGCATCCAACCTCTTTTGCGGCTTTTGAAACAGAGTCTTTTATTCTGTCTTCGCAATCATCGGAAAGATAAACTTTCAAACACTTTTTTGAAAGCATTTTCATAGTTTGCTTGTATCCGACTTTCAAGTTTTTCTTCTCTGCTTCCGAAATCATTCTATCACCTCACCCAAACTACAGTCAAGCATATATCATTATAGCAAATTCTTCTGTTATTGTCAATACTTTTGACAGAATTTTATTTTACTTTTCTCAAAATTTTTCCGCGTCAGAATTTTTTTCTTTATTTTTTAATTTTTTTGATTGCATTTTATCCAATTCTTATATATTTTTTCTTAATTTTGGCACAAATATTAACAAAATTTAAAAAAATGATAAAAAATTAACGCAAACTATTGTATATTTTCAAAAATTGAGGTAAAATATATAATGATAAGCAATGGACAAATTTAATTGCTTACAATTAATTACAATTATATGGAGGAATTTACTATGTCAGTAAAAGTTGCGATTAACGGTTTTGGCCGTATCGGTCGTCTTGCATTCAGACAAATGTTTGGTGCAGAGGGTTATGAAATTGTTGCTATCAACGATTTGACAGACCCAAAAATGTTGGCTAACCTTCTTAAGTATGATACTGCTCAAGGCGGTTACTGCGGAAGAATTGGTGAGGGCGTTCACACAGTTGAAGCCGGTGAGGGTTCAATCACAGTTGACGGCAAGAAGATTACAATCTATGCTGAAAAAGATGCAAAGGATCTTCCTTGGGGCGAATTGGGAGTAGATGTTGTTCTCGAATGTACAGGTTTCTACTGTTCAAAAGAAAAGTCACAGGCTCACATCGATGCAGGTGCAAAGAAGGTTGTTATTTCAGCTCCGGCAGGAAACGACCTCAAAACAGTTGTTTTCAGCGTTAACGAAAACACATTGACAAAAGACGATACAATCATTTCAGCTGCTTCATGCACAACAAACTGCTTGGCTCCTATGGCTAAAGCTTTGAATGATTATGCTGAAATCCAATCAGGTATCATGGCTACAATTCACGCTTACACAGGCGACCAGATGATTCTTGACGGTCCTCACAGAAAGGGTGACTTGAGAAGAGCAAGAGCAGGTGCTGCAAACATAGTTCCTAACTCAACAGGTGCTGCTAAAGCTATCGGTCTTGTTATTCCTGAATTAAACGGCAAGCTCATCGGTGCTGCACAGAGAGTTCCTGTTCCTACAGGTTCAACAACAATACTTACAGCTGTTGTTAAGGGCAACGATATCACAGTTGACGGCATCAACGCTGCTATGAAGGCTGCTTCTTCAGAAAGCTTCGGCTACAACGAAGACCAGATCGTTTCTTCCGATGTTATCGGTATGAGATACGGCTCATTGTTCGATGCTACACAGACAATGGTTGCTAAAATCGCTGACGGTTTGTATGAAGTTCAGGTTGTTTCATGGTATGATAACGAAAACTCATATACAAGCCAGATGGTTAGAACAATTAAGTATTTTGCTGAATTGAACTAATTATAATATAAAAAAGAGGCTCTTTTAAGAGTCTCTTTTTTATACCCTGATATATGTAAATATCTTCACATATATCTTTTTTTCCAAAATAACCATAACAACCTCCTAAAATCTTCTCTGTACTTTAAAAGGCTCAAATTCCGTTAAGACCGAAGCTTATTGCCAATGCTTCATTAACGGTCAACATAAGCGTCGCATCAAGATGTCCTATTTTTTCATGCAAACGCTTTTTATCTATAGTGCGTATCTGTTCAAGTAAAATTACAGAATCCTTATTCAGACCGTATTCCCTTGCAGTAAGCTCAATATGTGTAGGCATTTTTGCTTTATTTATCTGCGAGGTTATCGCCGCCGCAATCACGGTAGGACTGTATTTATTACCGACATCGTTTTGTATAATCAAAACAGGCCGTATTCCGCCTTGTTCACTGCCCACAACCGGGCTTAAATCGGCGTAATAAATATCTCCTCTTTTTACAATCACCACTATTCACTCTCCGTCAGTTTTTCCTCACACTGCCGAAAAACCTCATTATCGGCATCAAAACACATTTCGGCTATGGAAAGATTGATTGAAGCCATCTCCAAATAGCCTTTCTTCAGTGAATTCACCCGATTATATTTTCTTACCAAATATAATAAAATATACTGATTTTTTTCGGTTTTTTTGAAAGACAGACCGGATATGACCTTTTTTAGCTGTGACAAAGTAATCAGGCCTCCCGTAGTTATTTTTTTGTTTTGGTTTTATCTGCCCAGATAATTGAGAACGCTCACCATCCTTCCGTTTTCTGAATATATTCTCGGAATACGCTTTGAAATCATACATACTATCTCATAATTAATAGTACCCATCCACGATGCAAGTGTATCTGCCGTAACGGTTTCTTCACCAAAAATAACCACTTCGTCACCAACATTGATATTATTGACATTTGTAACATCAATCATACACTGATCCATACAAATTCTTCCTATAACATCTTTCGGTTCATCGTTGACAAGTATTTTTGCCTTTCCGCCAAGCAGACGCGTATATCCGTCTGCATAACCGACGGGAACTGTAGCAATTTTTGTATTTCCGCCGGTTATGTATGTTTTTCCGTAGCTCACGCCCCGATTATCGCAAATTTCTTTTATATGTGTAATTCTCGATTTGACACTCATCACGCTTTTGAGCTTCAATCTTGATTTATCCACATCATCAGAAGGATAAAGACCGTAGAGAATCACTCCGGCTCTTACCATATCCAAATGTGTATTCGGATACATCATTATCGCCGCACTGTTTGCTATGTGTCTTATGGGAATATTTACTCCGACAGCATTTAATTTTTCACACACCGCATTAAATCTGCCAAATTGAAGCTCGGTATATTCACTGTCCTTTTCGTCCGCTGTCGCAAAATGAGAAAAAATCCCCTCTATCTCAATATAAGGCAATTCCGATATTTTGACAATTTCGTTAACAACCTCATCATCATTTACACCCGTGACATATCCTATTCTTGACATTCCCGTGTCAAGCTTAATATGAATTATTGCATTTTTTTTGAGTTTTTCCCCTATTTCCGATACTTTTTTTGCGAATTCGTATGAAAAAATCGAAAAAGCAATATTATTTAATATAAGCTCTTCAATTTCTTCTTCAAAGGATGCACCCAAAATCAAAATCGGTGCATCAATACCGGCATTTCTCAATTGCATTGCTTCATTACAACAGGCAACACCAAGCATATTTGCTCCGTTTTTCAACAGTACCTTTGAACATTCAACCGCACCGTGACCGTAAGCATCAGCCTTGACGATTGCCATAATTTTCGATTTTTCCGATGTTATTCTTCGAATTTCCTTTATATTATCCTTCAGCGAATCAAGATTGATTTCCGCCCAGGTTCTTGTATTCATTCAAATTCCCTCTCTAATATAAAATTATAAAATCAGTGAACAAATTAGATATCGGTGCTTTTAGCTAAATTTTTCCTCTTTGTTCCATAACTAAATTGTATCAAACGATACAGCTAAATTAAATTTACCTTCAGCTGACCGCAAGGTCAATTTATCTACTAAATAATTTAGTGTGCACACGCACATTTGGCTCGCCGTCAGGCGAATTTAGCTGATTTCAAGCTTTGCTTGAAATTATTATAACACACATTTATCATTTATTCTACCGGTAATTTTAGGGCATCGGAAATATGCCGTATAATATCCGTCGGAAGCATTGAATCCTCACCCAACTCTTCTGCCGCAATATCTCCTGCCAGACCATGGATATAAACGCCCAAAATCGCTGCTTCGGTTTCCGTATTGCACCGTGCTGTGAATGCGGCAATTATTCCTCCGAGAACATCTCCGCTACCGCCGCAAGCCATTCCACTGTTCCCGTTAATATTAATATATTGTTCTCCGCCCGGTGATGTGACAATGGTATGATGTCCTTTCAACACAAGAGTGACACCGTTTTCCGTTGCAAATCTCTTTGAAAGATCCTGCCTTGAATTTTTCACTTTCTCCAATGAACATCCGGAAATTCTCGCCATTTCCATTTCATGCGGCGTTAGAATAACCGGACATTTGCACTCGTTTAAAATTTCCGGTTCCTTTGCAAAGGCATATAGCCCGTCCGCATCTATGATAATAGGGATTTGAGACTGTTTTAATACTTCCTTGAGTATCGGCAATATATCCTCTCCTCTTCCGATTCCCGGTCCGAACAAGCATACATCAAAATCATTGAGTCTGTCCAATATCTGCGGAATTGCAAAATTATCCAAGCTTCCGTTTTTGTCATTTAATGCAATTGTCATAGGCTCTGTCAATTTTGTTTCAAAAACAGAAGTAAGACTTTTGGGAACTGCCGCACTTATAAGTCCCGCTCCACTTCTTGCACAAGCCTCGCAAGCCATACAAACAGCACCCGTCAACCCATCCGAGCCACCTATTATCAATATTTTCCCATAATCACCTTTATGGGAGTTTTCACATCTTGACGGCAAAATTTCTTTTGCATATTTCCCGTCTGTAATGTTTATATTTATATTTTGTGAATTGATTATATATTCGGGTATCGATATGTCACAAACCTTAACCTTCCCCATTTTTTCCGCACCGGGATAGAGTAACATTCCAAGCTTATATGCCGCAAAGGTTACGGTTTTGTCTGCACAAATTGTTGATTTTGACACCCTTCCGTCATCTGCACAAACTCCGCTGGGAATATCAACACTCAAAATATATTTTGCATTTTCATTGATAATGTCTATAACCTCTGCTGCCAAGCCTGTTATTTCTCCGCTGATGCCCGTCCCGAAAATCGCATCTACAACAACATCACACTCTCTAATTTTCACATCAAGCATATCGGTATCATTAAGCTCAATAATATTGGATGTGAGTTTTGATGTTATTTCATAATTTATCAATGCATCTTTTGAAAAATCGCTTCCGCAAACAAGATAGACACTAACTTCCATTCCTCTGTTTATAAGGTGTCTTGCAATTGCAAGTCCGTCACCGCCGTTGTTGCCTTTACCGCAGAAAATCGCCGCCTTTTTCACATTTTTCATTTCGCTTATTTCCGAAACACAGGCTATTGCGGCATTTTCCATAAGAATTATTGACGGGATTGCACCAAGCTCTTCCGCAGAACGATCAATTTTACGCATTTGCTCCGCAGTGCATACTTTCATTTTATCAATACCTCATTTATCAGTCTTTTATATGAATTGTTCTCGGATTCATCAATTTCATCGCATCTTTCATTTTATCAGTCGGCTGGAAGAGAATTCTTTCCTTTCCTCCGTCACCGTAATAATCGACAAAATAAATTTCATAATCCGATTTACCCGTAGCATTGTATATTTTTTTGATATTTGTCGTATTTGTGTATTCCGAACTATATTTTTCATCATTAACACAAGCACATATTTCCGCCTTTTTGAAATCAACCGAAACAAAACGCTTTCTTCTGCTTCTGCCGATTATTTTGTCAATATCAAGCTCACTGTTTGTAAGAGCATATTCAAATTCCGTATAGATGAATTTTGAAAACATAAACGCAAAATAAAACACAACGGCAACAAGCAAAAAGCCTATGCCCATATCAAAATTCAAACCGAGTATCAAAGCCGCAAACGCAAGCACAAAAGCCGCAACAATAATTCCCACAAGCTTCAGGCAATCCAAAACTTCAATCTTTTTCTTAACAATATACTCACAAAAAATGTCCATCATAATATATTTTTCTCCTTTATAATTTGATACATTTTACCCAAAGCTCTTGCTCTGTGGCTTATTTGATTTTTTTCCTCGACAGTTGCTTCACCAAAGGTTTTTCCAAGCTCATCGGCAATAAAAACAGGGTCATATCCGAATCCACCGTCACCATAAATCTTTTCGGCTATTTTACCGTGAACCTCTCCCCTTGTGCAAATGTGCTCACCGTTCGGAAAATAAAGTGCGATAACACTCGTAAAATTTGCTTTTCTGTTTTCTTCGCCGCAAAGTTCCGACAAAAGCTTTTCAATCCTTTGTGCATCCGTTGCATTCTCTCCTGCATAGCGTGCCGAATAAATCCCCGGTGCGCCTCCAAGTGCTTCAACACATAACCCCGAATCATCCGCAAGCGTGATTTCTCCCGTCAGTTCACTGATTGTTTTAGCCTTAATTAACGCATTTTCCTCAAATGTTACACCGTTTTCTTCAATTTCAATATCAATACCGATTTCTTTCATTGATAAAATCTCTATATTTTCATCAACGAAAATCTTCTTGATTTCCCTGATTTTCCCGGCATTGGAGGTCGCCGCAATAATTTTCATACATAACTCCTTAAATTTGTAGTCTTTTATATGTTATTTTACTATATTAACAACAAATTTGCAATATATTATCCAAAATTTTAACAATAAATTAATATAGAACACAAATAAAACACAAAAAAGCAACCCTTTCGGATTGCTTTTATAGCATAATTCATTTACTTTCCCGTAATCTTTGTGAAATATCCTTTAATTTTCTCTGTGTATTACTTCTTATCGTATCATAGCTTTCATTCTTAAAAATCAAGTCATTCCACAAATTATACAGTTCGTCCGCCATTATTGAGTCTTCGCAGAAATTATAGGCGGCATAGACATTACTAATCATTGCTTTCATAACACCGGGGTTGGAAATATCACGATTTTCGTTTTTTTCAAGAGCAAAATCTATAAGAGCCCTACAGTGTTCCTTTCTTCTTTGCCTGTTCTTTTGTTCTTTTAGCAATCCTCCGGCAAAAAAAGCTGTTAGAATCAAAACTATTGAAACAAAAACCGACATTATCTTTTTTCTTCTCATATTATTCTCCCAAATCCGATTAATTCCGTTCAAATACCGTTATAACCTTTTCTGTTGCATTACTCAAATCAACAGTGCAATTTATATCGCCGGTCACCTTTACATTAAGCTCAACAGTGTCATTTTTTCTTTTCCAAAAAACGCTTACCTCTCCGTTTTTAAGCTTATGAGAAGCCTTACACCAATCAAGTTTTTTTATAAACGAGGGACATATAACAACCGTATCGGAATTTTGAACCTTTATTCCTCCGGGACAGCTCATAAACCAATTGACAACATCTCCGAATAAATGATGATTTTTTGAAAGATTATAATAATCATCATACTCCTTAAACTGTTCGGGTAATGTTGTTTCACCTTTTTTCACCAAATAACCATATGAGGGGTATTCCTCCTTGGTTATCATTTTATATGCAAGATCTGCTTCCCCAAACTGCGAAAGTGTATGGAATATGACACGAATTCCCAATAATCCGCTTACCATACAAAAATTATCCTTTTCGATAATTTTCATCAGTACATCAAATGCTTTTTTCTTTTCTTCCTCTTTGAAAACATTATAAAAGATTGCCATCGCCTGCGTTGTCTGGTGTCCCTTATCAACAACATATGTATCAAGATTGATATATTCTTTCCTTATAGCTTCGAGCATCTCTTCTCCTAATTTTTTCGCAAACTGCATATGTAAATTAAGATTTACCTTTCCAAACATTTCACAGGCTTTTTTACACATATCCAAAACCATAACACTGTCGGTAAAACCCAAAGGCACATCAGACTGATATTTTTCCTCGTCAATGACAACGGGTACCCAATCCCCCAAGCCGACAGCCACAAGACCTTTTTTATCCCGTCTTTTTGAAATATATTCAAGATATCGAAGCATTGCTCCGGCATTTTCCTTGATTATATCGACCTCTCCCCTATATTTGTACGCCATATACGGAAGTGTGAACAAAACGCTGTCCCATGCAGGACCGTTTCCCCAATGATATCCCCAATTTTCTGTCGGAACAATTCCCGGAAGCATACCATCGGCTCTTTGTGCAAGTCTAATATTGTTGAGCCATTCTCTCCACGAATTTTCGACTCCGATTGTCATTATCATATGTTCTGCTGAAGCTGCGGCATCACCTGTCCAACCGTTTTTCTCACGGTGCGGACAGTCCGTCGGAAAATAGAAAAAGTTTGAAATATCACTTCTTCTTGCCATTTCATAAATCTTATCAGCAACATCGTCGGAACATTCAAAATCTCCTCTTCTTTCTATATCGGAGCTCATAACAAGATAAGTTAATAAATCTTTAGTTGCCTGTTCCTCCGAAATTCCGCTTACATAAAGATACCTGAATCCGTGATAGGTGAACATAGGCTCAAAAATTTCCTCACCGTCACCTTTTAGATAATATATATCTCTTTGTGCGAAACCATTCGGGAAGAAATTTATTGTACTGTAATCCAATTTTCCGTTGACAACCTGTTCACCACACTGAATGCTGACCTTTTGTCCCCTTGTTCCTTTTATCTTCAAACGGAATATTCCGGAATTGTTTTCTCCGAAATCATAAATATATCCGCCGTCGGCATCGGGTCCCGTTTCAAAAAATTCTCCGCCGTTTTTAAGTTTTTCAACATCCGGATGCAGTTCAAATAATTTTATTCCACCCTTTTTTATGCTTACAGGCTTAATTTCACGATAAACCCTTATCGGTTCGGCTTCGCATATTTTTTGACACCCTCTCGGTCTGTATGCATTAACAATCGGCTTGTGCCAATCTTTTTCGCAGAAATCCGCTTCAGTCCAGCCTTTCTCTTCAAGGCGTGCATCATAAAACACGCCCGAACGAAGGTCATTAAACAAAATTGGTCCTTTTTTGCAGACAAAATCATCAGCCTCAAACGAAATTACTTCATCACCACAGACAATTTCCGCCGATAAAGCAAGGAGCGGAGCAGAATTTGTTATATTGTTTCTGAAATTCCAGGTTACCGTTTTTCCAACCTGATGTCCGTCACCGAGCATAACACCAATAACATTTTCTCCCTTTTTCAAATATTCCAAAATATCATATTCATCGTAATAACATATATGATCAGAATTTGAAATATACGGTGCGAGATAGCCCTTTGTTATTTTTTTACCGTTTATAAAAAGATCATAAAAACCAAGTCCGCATATCAATATCTTTGCCAATTCGGCTTTTGTTTCAACAACGAAGCTTTTACGAAAGATTGGTGCAGGCACATTTTTTTCATATGTTGAAAAACGAGTATCCTCACACACAAATTTCTTTGAAAATTCCACTTCTGCTCCTCCTAATATACCGTATTATTTTTCTATCAAACTTTCTCCTGACATTTCTTCAGGCTTTTCCAGACCCATAAGGTCAAGCATTGTAGGTGTCAAATCACAGAGCTTTCCTTTTTTGAGATTAACATCTCCCGCTCCGATAAGAATAAGCGGAACAGGGTTTGTTGTATGTGCCGTGAAAACGCCCTTTGTTTCGGGGTCTATCAAACAGTCAGCATTTCCGTGGTCGGCAGTAATCAAAATCTTACCGTCCTTTTTACTTATGGCATCAACAACCTTTCCAAGGCACTCGTCAACCGCTTCAACAGCCTTTACAGCCGCTTCAAACACACCTGTATGTCCGACCATATCGCAGTTTGCAAAGTTTAGAATAATGCAATCATATTTATCTTCATTAATCAAATCCACACAAGCATCTGCAACCTCGTATGCACTCATTTCAGGCTTCATATCATATGTTGCAACCTTTGGAGAAGCGATAAGCTTTCTGTCCTCACCCTCATAAACAGCTTCAACACCGCCATTAAAGAAGAATGTTACATGAGCATACTTTTCCGTTTCGGCAATACGCAACTGCTTCAAGCCCTTTGATGAAATGTATTCGCCGAAAGTATTTTTAAGAGTCTGTGGCTTAAATGCAACATTTACATTTGGCATACTTGCATCATATTGTGTCATACATACATAGTATAACGGCATAAATTCTCTTTCAAAGCCGTCAAATTTATCATCAACAAGAGTTCTTGTAATTTCTCTTGCTCTGTCAGGTCGGAAATTAAAGAAAATGACAGAATCGTTTGCTTTTATTGTTGCTGTTGGTTCGCCGTTTTCGGTTACAACCATAGGAATTATGAACTCGTCGGTCAAAAGTGCTCCATTCTCATCCTTTGTTTCATATGACTTTTCAATTGCTACAATCGGGTCATCAACAAAATTTCCTTTGCCGTTAACCATTGCATCGTATGCCTTTTGAACACGGTTCCAGTTGTTATCTCTGTCCATAGCATAATATCTTCCGCTTATTGTTGCGATTTTTCCGACACCAATCTCTGCTGTTTTTTTCGAAAGCTGTTTCACAAATTCAACACCCGATGTTGGCGAAACATCTCTTCCGTCCATAATACAGTGAATATATACCTTGTCCAAACCGCTCTTCTTTGCAAATTCAATCAAGCCGAAAAGATGCTCAATGTGCGAATGAACACCGCCGTTTGATAAAAGACCTGCAAGATGAAGTGCTGAATTGTTCTTTTTGCAGTTTTCAACTGCGGCAAGCAACACATCATTGTCGTAAATCTCATCCTCATTGATAGCTTTTGTTATTCTTGTCAATTCCTGATAAACAACTCTTCCTGCACCGATATTTGTATGTCCGACCTCTGAATTACCCATTTGACCGTCGGGCAAGCCAACGCTCATACCGCTTGCATACAAAACGGTATTGGGGTAGTTAGCAAAATATTTATCGAGATTTGGCTGTTTTGCGGTTTTAATTGCATTTCCCTCAACAGCATCATTAATTCCGTATCCGTCCAAAATAATCAAAGCAATAGGTTTCTTTGACATAAAATCATTCCTTTCATAATTAAAGGGTGCCGTTATCGCCACCCTTTAGATTTATTTAATAATTATTTACACGCTTTAACTATAGGTGCAAATTTTTCGGCGACAAGTGAAGCTCCGCCGATCAATCCACCGTCAATGTCAGGCTTTGCAAGAAGCTCTGCCGCATTCTGGTCGTTCATACTGCCGCCGTATTGAATTGTAAATTCCTTTGCACATTTCGGGCAGTAAAGCTCACCGATGATATCACGGATACCCTTGCAAACATCTTCTGCCTGTTCGGCAGTTGCTGTTTTGCCTGTTCCGATAGCCCAGATAGGCTCATAAGCGATAACAACTTTTTTTGCATCCTCCGCAGATATGTTTGCGAATGCTTTTTTGATTTGAATTGCAATCAAATCCATTGTTATTCCGGCTTCTCTTTCTTCAAGAGATTCTCCTACGCAAACAATCGGGATAAGACCCTTTTCCAAAGCCTTGATTGTCTTTTTGTTGACTGTTTCGTCAGTTTCTGCAAAATACTGTCTTCTTTCCGAATGTCCTATTATAACATATTCAACACCCAAATCGCAAAGCATATCCGCACTTACTTCACCTGTAAAAGCACCCTTGTCCTCAAAATGGAGATTTTCAGCTCCGATTTTCACATGAGTACCCTTTGCGGCTCTGACAGCCTCTGAAAGGTTCACATAAGGAGTACAACAAACAACTTCGCAGTTTGCATCCTTTGTTACGCTTTCGATTTCTTTAATAAAATCATATGTTTCGGACGGAAGCTTGTTCATCTTCCAGTTTCCGGCAATTATATACTTACCCATTTTTATCTCTCCTTGTAAAAGTCAATTATTATTTATCGTTCAATGCAACTATTCCCGGCAAATCTTTACCTTCGAGGAATTCAAGAGAAGCTCCGCCGCCTGTTGAAATATGGCTCATCTTATCTCCGAGACCTGCTTGGTTTACAGCCGCAACACTGTCGCCGCCGCCGATAATTGTTGTAGCATCGATTTCAGCCAAAGCCTGTGCGATTGCATTTGTTCCCTTTGCAAAGTTAGGCATTTCAAACACACCCATTGGTCCGTTCCAAACAACAGTCTTTGCATCCTTGATTGCATCCTTGTAAAGAGCAATTGTCTTTTCGCCGATGTCAAGACCTTGCCAGCCTGCTTCAATTCCGCCTCTTACAACTGTCTTGTGTTCAGCATCGTTTGCAAAATCCTTTGCAACAACAGTATCAACAGGAATTAACAAATTAACGCCCTTTGCTTTTGCCTTTTCCATCATTTCCTTTGCATAGTCAAGATAATCAGCCTCAAGCAATGAATCTCCAACTTCTTCTCCGAGAGCTTTCATAAATGTATATGCCATACCGCCGCCGATAATTAATGTATCAACCTTTTCCAAAAGATTGTTGATTACGGAAATTTTTGAAGAAACCTTTGAACCGCCGAGAATAGCAACACACGGTCTTACCGGATTGTTTACGGCATTTCCCAAGAATTCGATTTCTTTTTGAATAAGATAACCTGCAGCCGCTGTATCAATATACTTTGTTACACCGACATTTGAGCAGTGTGCTCTGTGAGCTGTTCCGAATGCATCGTTTACGAAAACATCTGCCAAAGAAGCCAATTCTTTTGAAAATTCGTCAATATTCTTTGTTTCTTCAGCTCTGTATCTTGTATTTTCAAGAAGAACAACATCACCGTTATTCATATTTGCAACAGCATTTTTTGCGTTTTCTCCGACAACATTGTCATCAGCCGCAAAAATAACATCCTTACCGAGCTTTTCCGAAAGTTTCTTTGCAACAGGTGCCAAAGAAAGTTCAGGCTTCGGCTCACCTTTAGGCTTGCCCATATGTGAGCAGAGAATAACCTTTGCACCGTTATCAATCAAATATTTGATTGTAGGCAATGCACCATCAATTCTTGTTTCGTCTGTAATATTTCTGTTTTCATCCAACGGTACATTAAAGTCACATCTTACGAGGACTCTTTTGCCGTTAACCTGGATATCTTCCACGCTTTTTTTGTTTAACATAACATACACCTCTTAATTGTATTTTAATTTTTAACTTATACTATTTTATACCATATTGAACATTTTTGCAAGTAGATAATACAATTTTTATTAAAAATTGTTAAAAAAATATCGCAGCGGTCAAAAGTCCGACCGCAACACCGACAATATCCCCAAAAACAGCCGCAGGAATTATATGTTTTGCATATTTTACCCTTGTATTTTTTAAATATACCATAAGAGTATAAAAAGTTGTCTCGGATGAACCCATAACAACCGATGCAAAAAATCCGACAAAGGAATCGGGATGATATTCTTTCAGTATATCATTCAAAACCCCGATTGCTCCACCGCCCGAAAGAGGTCTTATCAGAACAAGCGGCATCACTTCTTTTGGAAAACCCAAAGAGTCTGTCACTTTTGAAAGAATATTCGTGAAAGCATCCATCAAGCCCGATGCTCTCATCATCGAAACTCCCACGCCGACAGCCAAAATGACAGGAAATATCCCGGCTACAGTTTTCATTCCGTCATATGCACCGTCGCAAAAGACCGTATAAACAGGAATTTTACTTTTGACACCAGAAAAAACAATTAAAATAAAAACAAAAGGAATTATGTATTTCATCTTTTACTCCTTATCTTCAAAATAATCTTCATCATAAAAACAGCACAAAAAACGGACGCAAACGAGCTTATCCACACAGCAGGAATTATTGCTTCGGGATTTTTTGAGCCGAAACCTGCACGAAATGCAATAATGCTTGTTGGCAAAATTTGCAAACTTGCTGTGTTCAAAACAGTAAATATGCTCATTTCGTCACTTGCAACCTCCGGCTTTTCGTTTATCTTATCCAACTCTGCCATTGCCGCAATCCCCGACGGTGTTGCGGCATTTCCGACCCCCAAAAGATTTGCTCCTATGTTCGCCGATATAAATTGCATTGCTTTTGAATTTTCGTCAATGCCGCAAAATAACCTCCTTGTCACAGGAGATATCAGCCTGCTGACAAAACTCAACCCTCCGCTTTTTTCCGAAATTTTCAAAAATCCCGACCACATACACATAATTCCGGCAAAGGACATAACCGTTTCAACTGATTTCATAGCACCACTCATACAAGCATAAACCGTTTCATCCACCATACCCGAAAAAAATGAATAAATTAAAGAGCCGATAATCATAAAAGAAAAAATTATATTCATATACATCACCCGATTTATTGTATGCTGAATAAATCGGAGAAATTACGAAAAAGGAGATGTGAAATATCACATCTCCAAAATCATTATTTAAAGCTTTTTCCGCCTTGCTTCCGCATTCCGTACAAAAATCGGCATTTCACGGAATTTTCGCACCGCATTGCACACATATTTGTTTTTCTTTATTCGAAATATTTGATAAGACAACCTTACCGGTATTCTGTTTTAAACAAATTCCAATATCGTTTATTACAGAAAACAAAATAAGCCAATACAGTTTATCGGTTATCCACCATAACAATCGCCAAAATTGCAGACACATTTACAACGATTTTCCCCAATAAACTTATTCGCTCCTGTTTTCTCAACAATGCAATCAAGAATAAATCGTCCTGCATTTTTACTTTGTTTTATTACTGTGCTGTCTGTGATATAGTATTCTCCCGTACAATTTTGTCTGTCAGGGAATTCAACAGAAGTTTTATTAATATTAAATTAGTAGTAAATTCATACTAAAACCTCTTTGAATTTGCCTATTTTACGCCATTTTGAGAAACCATTTTAATTTTTACCAAAAAAAAACGAAGCAAAGTGAACTTTGATTCGTTTTGGTACACCATCAGGGACTCGAACCCTGGACACCCTGATTAAGAGTCAGGTGCTCTACCGACTGAGCTAATGGTGCATTTTTATTTTACTGGTTTTCGTCAATCAACGCATATTATAATACCACATATTTACCCCTTTGTCAACCCTTTTTTTGAATTTTTTTAAAAAAATTTGTAGATTCACAAGAATTGAATGTATATAGATTAATAACGCCCCAAATTCTCACACAATTATTTTATTTCATTTCTTGACAAATCAAAAAAAGCGTGATAATCTAACCATATGAAAGGAATGTTTAATTATGGAAACAAGAGTTGCACTCATAGGTATTATAGTTGAGAACAAGGAATCGGTTGAAGCTTTAAACAAAATTCTTCACGACTACGGAAGCTACATCATATCACGAATGGGACTTCCCTACAGGGAGAAAAACATCAGCATCATAAGCATTGCAATAGATGCCCCTGTTGATATTATCAACGCAATGACGGGAAAAATAGGTAAATTAAAGGGAATCAGCACAAAAACCGCATTTTCAAATGTGTAAATATTGACTTTTTTATATCCGTATGTTATAATTTATGATAGCAAAGTAGAAATCAATGCGTTAAGTGAGCAAAGGACGGGAAGTTGCCTTTGCTACGAAAAGCCTTGGCTTGCGGTATTGATTTCGCATTCCGTTGCTGCAATCAGTATATCGAAAAATGCTTTTTGCAGTCATTTTGCAGAAAGGATTTTTTTATTATGAAAACAAAACTCTACACAAGAAAAATCTGCACGACAGCTATGCTTGTTGCCATTGCATTCCTACTCGGAGCGGCATCATTGCGAATTGGTTCTGGAATTAAAATCTCTTTCAAATTCCTACCTATTTTTGTTTGCGCTACTCTCTTCGGCCCGTTTTACGGAGGCTTGTGCGGTGCGTTGGCTGACTTTTTATCTTATTTTCTAAATCCCGGCGTTGGTTCACTCATACCTCAAATTACCGCTGTTGAATTTCTTTACGGATTTACTTTCGGAATATTTTTTTACAAATGTGCATGTCTGAACAAAAAAAATGTGTTAAAAGCCGCAATATGCGTTCTCTTCAATACATTAATTTTAAGCCTTGGGGTTATGTCGTTTATCCTAAAGGATCTTGTCGGCCTTACATACACACAAACACTTATTATGCGGCTTTGGTCAAGCTCACTGTCTATGGTCGTACAGTTTTTCGGCATACTTGTGCTTCTTCGATATATTCCGACCTTTAAAAAATTTTCAAAACTATAACAAACATTTATATCAACGCTTCCAACTTAATTTACTGATTACAGTTTCCGAAAGCGTTGATTTTTCATTTATACGCAAAAAATATGATTTCCTATTGTTGTCACTACCTTTCTGGTTCTTATCCAGCTGTTTGTTGCGGTTTGAGGATTATAATAATATATCGCTCCATATGTCGGATCCCATCCGTTCAGGGCATCTCTTGCCGCATTATAACAAGATTGGTCCGGTGTGATGTTTATTTGCCCGTCCGATACAGCGGTAAATGCTCCCTGCTGATATATCACACCTGCAATCGTCCCCGGAAATGATGAATGTTTCACACGATTTAAAACAACTGCGGCAATCGCAACCTGACCGACATAGCTTTCTCCTCTTGCTTCTCCGCTCACCACTCGTGCAAGAAGATTTATGTTTGAATTATTAGATGATGTGCCTTTTGTGGGCAGTCCTATCTTTTCAAGAGTTTTCGGTCCTGCTATTCCGTCCTGTACAAGTCCGTTGTTTTTTTGAAAGCGTTTGACTGCCGCTTCAGTCTTTGCCCCATATATTCCGTCAACAGCTCCTGCCTTGTAGCCCCATTTATTCAATCTCTGCTGAATCTTCTTCACTTCCTCACCCACAGAACCTCTCTTTGAAAGTGCAAACACATTTGGCTGAAGCACAAAGGAAAACACAAGCAATAAAATAATAATTTTTTTCATCCCGCTACTCCCTTCTTTAAATCTCTTATTCCTATTCTTCCTTTTTTTTATGCTGTTATGCAAATATTTTCATAGTTTGCATAAAAATTTCCTGTTTTGCAAAGATAACTAAAAAGAAACAGGAGGAATTGTTATGTCAGTAAGAACAGACCTTGCTCTCGAAGCAAAGGAAATGTATATGGAAAGTGCGGAAGATAAGGAAAAAATCGACGGGGTAAGTGTAAATATATCAAAAGACTGCGGAATAGTCACAACAAAAATAAAAATCACAAACGAAAACGGTGTTAATGTTCTCAAAAAGCCTGTCGGAACTTACGTCACCATTGAAGCTCCAGATATAAAATACAGCGTTGAAACATACGAAAAAGCATGTCTTCTGCTTGCGGATGAAATCCGAAAACTTTCGGGTGCCGGTGCAGACACAAAAACACTTGTTGTCGGTTTGGGAAACAAGAAAATAACACCCGACGCACTCGGTCCGGATGTTGTTTCAAGACTTATGGTGACAGGACATATGCAGCAACATTTAAAGGATTTTTTTGACGAAGATATATCATCCGTTTGTGCCATAGCACCGGGTGTTCTCGGTACTACCGGAATGGAAACCGCACAAATAATCAAGGGTGTTATTGAGCAGACAAAGCCTGATCTTGTCATAGCGGTTGATGCTCTGGCATCACGAAGTCTTGACAGAATAAGCACGACAATACAACTTGCCGATACCGGAATATGTCCGGGTGCCGGCGTTGAAAATTCCCGTGCAAGACTTGATGAAAAAACTCTCGGAGTCAAAGTTATCGCCATAGGCGTTCCTACTGTTGTTGATGCTATGACAATTGCAAGCGATTCAATAGATATGGCAATGAACAGCATAAACAAAAATCTTTTTGCAGACGAAAAAAAAGCAAAACTCATAAAAGATACACTTACAAAAAACATCGGTACTCTTATGGTCACTCCAAAGGACATTGATGCCGTTATCGAAAAGATTTCAAAAACGGTTGCAAACGGAATTAACCTTGCTCTTCACAGAAATTTAACATTTGAAGACATAGAAAGCTTTGTCGGATAGTTGACATATTTGGAATTTGGATGTAAAATATTAACATAAAAATCACAGGTAAGGAGACATTATTTTGGAAACTGTTAAAATAAACGAAAACATATTTCTTCATTACATTGATATGAAAAAATTAAAAACCAATGTTGCAGGCATTTATATAAGGCGTCCGCTTTGTGAAAAAGAGGCTTCTATGAATGCAGTATTAGCGAATGTTTTGAAAAACGGCTGTGAAAAATTCCCGACAGCTTTGAAAATTTCACAGCATTTGCAGGGACTCTACGGTGCAACATTGAGCTCGAGCATCTTAAAAAGAGGCGACAGCCAGGTTATCTGCTTTGATGCCGAAACAATTTCGGACAAATATGCCCCCGATGGCGAAAAGCTCACGAAAGAGCTTTTAAACCTTTTGCTTAATGTCATTTTCAAGCCTTTGTCCGACAATTCCGCATTTGAAACCGATATTGTCGAAAGAGAGAAAAAGAACATTGAAAACAAAATCGATGCCTTAATAAACGATAAAAGAAGCTATGCACAGCTCCGCTGTACCGAAATAATGTGTGAAAACGATGCTTTTGCAATTACACGATACGGAACAAAAAAAGCACTTTCGGAAATTGATGAGAAAAATCTTTTCACGCATTACGAAAATATAATTTCCGCTTCGCAAATCGATATATTTGTCAGTGGAGATGCAAATACCAATGAATTAAAGACAGTTATTTCGGAATTCATAAAAGACATAACATTTAAACCCGCAACAATCTGCGAAAGCACTCTCATCAAGCAATCCGACAGTGTTAAAAACATAACCGAAAAACTTGATGTCACACAAGGAAAGCTCTCAATCGGCTTCACAACAGGCATTAACGCTCTGCATCCCGATTATCCCGCATTGACCGTTGCCAACAGTATTTTCGGTGCAGGTACTCATTCAAAGCTTTTCAACAATGTAAGAGAAAAGTTAAGTCTTGCATATTACGCTTCAAGCAGTATCAACAAATTCAAAGGACTTATGTTTGTCGATGCAGGAATTGAATTTGATAATTTTGAAAAAGCCTACAACGAAACACTTCTTCAATTCGATGCTTTGTCAAAGGGTGTAATATCGGATGATGAGCTCACATTCAGCAAAAGCACACTTATAAATTCGCTCAACTCCTATTACGATGACCAAAGATATATGCAACTTTACGCATTGGACTGCATCTATCTGAATCAAGACTTTGACATTGAAAAGGCTAAAGCAAATATAAAATGTGTTACCAAGGACGATATTTTAAGAGTGGTTAAAAACATTTCGCAAAACACTGTCTATTTCCTGACAGGCAAATAATACGGAAGAGAGGATTTGATTAAATGGATATGATTTGCACAAAAAACGAAAAAACCGGCGAAGTGTTATATCACAAAAAACACTCAAGCGGTCTTAATATATACATTATGCCGAGAAAAGACTACAGCTCAAGCTATGCCATATTCGGCACAAAATACGGCTCTGTCGATTCCGAATTTATTGTTCCCGGAGAAGACGAGGTCACAAAAGTACCTGACGGAATTGCTCATTATCTTGAACACAAGCTTTTTGACCAGCCGGACGGAACTAATGTTTTTGACTCATTTTCCCGTTTCGGCGGAAACGCCAACGCTTTCACAAGCTTTAATATGACGGCTTATTTGTTTTCTTCAACATCAGATTTTTCCGAAAATCTGAAGATTTTGATGGATTATGTTCAAAAGCCGTATTTCACGGCAGAAAGTGTCCAAAAAGAACAAGGAATTATCGGTCAGGAAATTAATATGTATGATGACAGTCCCGGATGGAGAGTATTTTTCAATCTTTTGGGATGTCTTTATCAAAAAAATCCCGTAAAAATCGATATTGCCGGAACTGTTGACTCAATCTCAAAAATCGATGAGAAAATTCTCTATAAATGCTATGATACCTTTTACAATCTTTCAAATATGACATTGTTTGTCACCGGAGATTTTGATGTTTGTGAGGTTTTAAATGTGATTGAGGGCTCAATCATAAAAAGCAATCCTTTTAACGAAGAAATAAAGAGAATTTATCCCGAAGAGCCGAAAGAAATTGCCTCAAAAAAGAAAGAAATTAACCTTTCCGTTGCAATGCCAATGTTTATGATAGGCTTCAAGGACAACGACTGCGGTTTTGGTGGTGACAAACTTTTGAAGAAAACAATCGAAACGGATATTTTGATAAAGATGTTTTTTTCCAAAAGCTCGCCTCTTTACGAAAAGCTCTATAACTCAAATCTTATAACACCGTCTTTCGGTGCTGAATTTTCACCTCAAACCGATTACGGCTACACCGCAATAGAGGGTGAATCCAATGATCCTCAAAGGGTTTATGACATCATAATCGAATATATCGATAATTTGAGAGAAAATGGACTGTCGGAAGAGGACTTTATAAGAGCCAAAAATAGTGTTTGGGGCAAATATATCCGTTCATACAACAATATTGAGGATTTTGCTCATCAATTCCTGCAGGATAGCTTTATGGATATAAATTATTTCAATTATTACGATGTCTATAAAACTGTTACCTTTGATGATGTCCAAACAAGATTTTTATCACACTTTGACAAAAACTTTTCCGCAATATCAATCGTAAACCCGGTATAACAAAAAAATAACAGGGACATAAAATTTTGTCCCTGTTATTTTTTACGAATTATGTTTTTCTCCGAAATATTTTATTATATCTCTTCTTGTTACGATACCTATAAAATATCCTCTGTCGTCAACAACCGGCACATAGTTTTGTTCGGTTGCCCGTGACAAAAGCTGATTCATATCGGCTGTGATTTTAACAGGCGGATTTTTTCCTTTTTTCATAATATCCTCAACCTTTGTATCTTCAAGGTTTTGGATTTCAACCTGATATCCGCTGTTTTCCTCCGAGTTTTCGCCCTTAACTATGTACCACAAAAAATTACCCTCACTGACAGTTCCGAGATATTTTCCCTCCTCATCGAGAACGGGAATTGATGAATATCCGTGATAACACATCTTCTCCAAGCCCTGTCTTACAGAATAATTATTATACAAAAATGCAACTTCATTTTTTGGTTTTAAGAAAAACGCAACATTCATTTTAAATCCTCATTTTAATTCATATCAATTTTTCAAGTATTGTGTTACTTCTTGCAACAAACTCTGTCATAGCCTGTGCATCAAGCGGTTTGTTGCACAGCATTGCCATATCATATATATGGGAACACACAAGCTTTTGCATATCCTCATCCATAGTATCGAGCTTTTTGATAAGACCGTTCTGCGAATTGATAACAAGTGTATAATCATCAGAGAACATTCCCGACATACCCGCAAACTGCTGTCCGTATGACTTGTATATTTCCTGCATTCTGCGTGATTCTTCGCCAAGTGTCATAATTGCAGGAACATTTATATCCTTTAGTGCTTTTACACTCACCTTCAAATCGTCTTTCGAAAGATTTTTCTTGAATTTCTCACAAAGCTCGTCTGCTGCTTCCTCACTTATATTTTCTTCCGATGTCAACTCATCCGAGATACCGGCATCGACACGACGAAATTTCACTCCCTCTTCCTTTGATTCGATAAAGGATATGAAGTGTGAATCAATCATCGCAGGCAAATATACAGCCCTAATTCCCTGTTCTTTCAGCATTTTAACATACTGTGCCTGCTGTGCCTCATCCGATACATAATATACTGTTTTATTCTCTTTATCTCCAATATACTCCGAAAGGGTGACATAATTTCCGTCAGTATCTTTATAAATCATAATGTCCTTGACTTTTTCATAGAACTTTTCGTCACGAATACAGCCGTATTTTATGAACATATTGATATCGTCCCAATATTGGTTGTATTTATCTCTTTCTTTTTTGAAAATCTCGCAAAGCTTATCGGCAACTTTTTTGGTTATATGGGCTGATATTTTTTTTACATATCCGTCATTTTGCAAAAAGCTTCTCGATACATTAAGCGGTAAATCCGGACAGTCGATAGTACCTTTCAAAAGCATCAAAAATTCCGGTATAACCTCTTTGACATTATCAGCTACAAATACCTGATTATTATACAGTTTTATCTGTCCCTCGCTTGTCGCAAATTCGTGGTTAAGCTTCGGAAAATAAAGAATCCCTTTCAAGTTAAACGGAAAATCAACATTCAAATGAATCCAGAAAAGCGGTTCATTGAAATCTGCAAAAACTTTTGTATAGAAAGCCTTATATTCTTCATCGGTGCAATCCTTCGGCGATTTTGCCCAAAGCGGCATAGTATCATTAAGCGGCTTTAATTCTTCCGGCTCTTTTTCCTCATCATTTTTGTTTTCTTCTTCATTTTTGACAGTCTTTAAATAAACCTCAACAGGCAGGAATGAGCAATATTTGTTAAGAACCTGTCTTACTGTGTATTCCTCCAAAAATTCCTTGCTGTCTTCTGCTATAAACAAGGTTATAGCTGTTCCTCTTTCGCTTCTCTCGCCCTCTGTCATTTCGTATTCCATAGAGCCGTCACAGAACCATCTTGCCGGCTTTGCTCCATCTTTGTAAGAAAGCGACTCTATCTGCACGCTTGTCGATGGCATAAATGCGGAATAAAATCCCAAGCCGAAATGACCGATAATTCCGCCGTCCTTTTCGTTTTCTTCTTTATACTTTTCCAAAAAGTCCGATGCACCGGAAAATGCAATCTGCGTAATATACTTATCGATTTCTTCGGCTGTCATACCGATTCCGTTATCGGATATTGTTATCGTTTTTGCTTCTTTGTCAACCGTTACTTCAACAAAAAGTTTCTCATCCTCACCGATTTTTGCCTCACCGATATTAGAAAGCTTTTTAAGCTTTGTTATCGCATCGCATCCGTTGGACACCAACTCTCTCAAAAAGATATCCTTATCCGAATACAACCATTTTTTTATAATCGGAAAAATATTTTCTGAATTTACAGATATATTTCCTTTTGCCATTTTTTATCACTCCTGTTTTTGTATTACATATACATTGTAATACCTTTGAATTGTTTTGTCAATACAAAATTAGCACTCTTAACAAAAGAGTGCTAATTTTTTACAGATTATTCATAATTGCAACAGATTTTAAACATATCCGTATATTCCTCTTACAGATACTTCTCCTGAATTCAAAATTTTCTCACCATCGCTTGTTTTAACCAACAATCCGCCATCCGCCGTTATATCAATGGCATAAGCATTGATTTTTTCATTGTCAAACACAACCGACACCTCTTTCGAAAGGGTTGCACACCTTTTTTTATAGTCCGCAATAATATTTGACAATCCGTTTTTTAAATATTCTTTATATAGCGGCTCAAACTCATTCAATATTTCTGCCGCAATTTCGTCAATATCGAAATTTTTTCCCGTTTCGGTTTTCAAAGATGCCGCCGTTTTTGAAATATCATTAGGGAAGTCGGAATTATTTACATTTACGCCTATTCCGCATACAACATATTCCGGTTTTCCGACAGCAAACGCAGTCTCACACATAATTCCGGAAAGCTTTTTCTTGTTGATAACGATATCATTCGGCCATTTAATTTCAGTTTTTGCATACAAATCCATTGCCCTGCAAACAGCAAGTCCGACAACAAGTGTCAATGTCGAAATCTTCTCGACATCAATCAAGGGTTTTAACAATATCGACATATATAAAGAATTTTCGTCCTCCGACTCCCAAACTCTTCCTCGTCTTCCCCGTCCGTTTGTTTGTTTTTTGGCAATAAAAACAGTTCCGTCAGGGGAGCTTTTTTCCCTTTTTGCAAGAGCGTTTGTCGAATCAATTTCTTCAACAAAAATCGCTTTTTTTCCCATAAAATCCGTTTTTAAATTTTCTTTAAAGCTTTGAGATAACATAACCGTCAATCCTATTGTGCAATTCTTTTTGCCTCAAAATAATATCTTTTTTCGTTTGCTTCACCCATTGAGAATGTTTTTCTCGGAAGTGCACCATCTTTGATAACCGTTGCAAAAAGTTCATTTTTTTTCATAACAGGGAGTAAAAATCCCATATTGTTTTCCATAGCTCCGAGCCTTATTGTAACATCCTCACCGTGAATATAGTCAATTGTTCCGCCGAATTTTTCTATGTAACTGTCCAAAAAGTTCTGCAAAGTTCCGACCGCAAGATTTGAAGATGGATTTTTTACAAAAATTTCTTTTTTTCCGTTTTTGCTGACGGCAACAAATCTTTGTCCTCCGTTATCGCTCATTGATATATCATAATATTTTGAAAGCTCGCTCATCAGTTTTTCTTCATCAACACCAAACAAAACTCTGTGTATCGGTTCAAATTCAAGAGCTTCATCATGAAGATTAACTACCTCACAAAGTGCAAATCGTGCCGGATGAGTCTTTTTTTCCTCCTCTGTCAAGCTCTTTTTGAGATTTTCCCAACAGGTTTTTGCAGTTGCAAGAGAATGGTTTCCGTCACCGACTGCAAATATCAGCTTACTGTTTGAATTGTCACCGTATTTTTTTCCGTATTCCTCACCGAGAATATCCATTGATGAAATCACTCCGTCAGCAGTATCTTCCGAAATTTTCCAACCCGATATGTGACCGCCGTTTTTCATCAAATCAAAATCATAAATTTTTTCAAATTCATCTTTTTTATCGGATAGTCCCTCTATTATTGTTTTGGTTCTGTCGTCTATCAGGAGCATAATATGCGGAAGCTCAAGCTTTGCATTTTCTCTGATTTTAACTCTCGGAGGTATTCTTTCAACAACCGTCCCCTCCGTTGCACGAACAAAAGAACCCGATGCTTTAGAAAAATCATATTCCTCCAAATCAATCACACCGACAAGCCCGTGTCTTATTTTTTTGTTATTTAGCGTTCTTTCGACATAAACAAGTGACTGTTTCATTTCTTCAAATATGCCGTCATCTATGTATTTTTCCATTGTTTCATTGATTTTTTTTATTCTTTCTTCACCCTCTGAAAGATAAACTTCCGGAAATACAATATTTAGAGTTGATGCATCTTCTCCGACAATTTTTGAAACATTCTCCCAATATTCGGGTTCGGAGGTGTATTGGTCACAAGCAACAACGCTCCATTTTGAGAAATCTATATTCTTTGGTATTAAAATATCAGCCTTTTTAAAAATATTCATATTATTATTCCTTTCCTGTTTATAATAAAATGCTAAATTCGGATATCTGCGTTTATGTTATATTAACAGCTTTTGCATCGCACTCTTTTATAACATCCTCCGGCTTCAAAAGAAGCGTACATCCGCAAATCCCGGCACTAATTGCCATTTTATCAAATTGCAGACACTTATCGTCTATATATGTGGGATATTTTTTCTTCATCCCTATGGGTGTCACTCCGCCTCTTATATAACCTGTCAAAGCAAGCAATTCTTTGACAGGAATAAGTTCAACTTTCTTATTTCCCGATTCCTTTGCAAGCTTTTTCAAATCAACCTCGCAATTAACGGGAATACACGAAACCAAAACTCCAGTTTTATCGCCCCTTGCAACAAGAGTTTTAAATGACCTTTCCGGCTCAATTCCCGTTTTTTGAGATATTTCCATTCCGAAATCCTGTCCGATTTCTCCGTCACACTCATATTCAACCGCTTCAAATTTTACACCCGATGCCTGAAGATGACGCATCGCATTTGTTATAATAGGTTTCTTTTTTGCCATTTTTTCCTCCGCATTATTTTAATTCGACAATCGTTACACCGTTTTCACCCTCGCCGAAAGTTCCCGTCCTGTAGGATTTTACATATTTATGTTTTTTCAGCATTTGATGTATTCCGCTTCTCAAAATTCCCGTTCCTTTGCCGTGTATAACCGTTACATTACTGATTGATGCCAGATAGCAGTCATCAAGAAATTTCTCGGTATTCATTAATGCCTCTTCCAAGTTCTGACCTCTCACATCGACACTTGTCGAAACGGTTTTGGATTTTGATTCGTAATGTGTTGATGTTTTGACATATTTTTGTGCAAGCTCCTTTGATGTCTTATCCTCAATCTTTTTCAAGTTCGATATATGAACATCAAGCTTTATGATTCCTGCCTGAACAATGACATTTCCGTTTTTATCGGGCAGTTTAACAACACTTGCCTCCTGGTCGCTCATTGTGAGAATTTTCACACTGTCCCCAATTTTCAAATCTTTCGGAGGTTCGTGATAAATCTTTCTCGGCTTTGCGGAGCGTTCCATTGCCTTGTCTATACTGTCCTCTTTTGTTTTCAATTTATCTCTTGATTTTTGTACTTTATCCGAAATATCGACATTTTTCTTGGAATTTTTTAATTTTTCGAGGTCTTTGATTACAGCATTTGCTTCATCTCTCGCATCCGAAACAATTAATTTTGCCTCTCTTCGTGCATCTTCAAGAATTCTCGACTTGTTTTCTTTAAGCTTTATTCTTTCATCCTCAAGCTGTTTCTTCAAATCCTTTATTTCTTTCTTTAATCGTTTTGCATATTCCATTTCGGAATGTGCCTTTGCCCTGGATTCCTCCAAATCGGTGATAACATCTTCAAATTTTACATTTTCATCCGACAAAAGCTGATTTGCCCTGTTGATTATAATATCATCAAGCCCCAATCTTCTCGAAATTGCAAAGGCATTTGATTTTCCCGGAACACCAATCATTAGCCGATAGGTCGGTTTTAAGGTTTCAACATCAAACTCGCAAGAAGCATTTTCCACTCTGTCGGTTGAAAGAGCATAAAGCTTTAATTCACTGTAGTGTGTTGTTGCCGCCGTTTTTACCCCGAAGCTTTTCAAATATTCAAGAATAGATATTGCAAGTGCCGCCCCCTCCGTCGGGTCTGTACCGGCACCGAGTTCATCAAAAAGAACAAGAGAATTTTCGTCAAAGCTTTTTAATATATCAACTATATTTACCATATGTGATGAAAAAGTTGACAAGCTTTGCTCTATGCTCTGTTCATCGCCTATATCGGCAAAAACCTGTGAAAAAACAGCCGCCTTACTGTTTTCGGCTACGGGAATATGAAGTCCTGCCGCCGCCATTGTGCAGAACAAGCCGAGAGTTTTCAGCGTTACCGTTTTACCGCCCGTATTCGGACCGGTTATAACCAAGCTGTCAAAATTCCCTCCGAGATAAATGTCATTTGCGACAACACTGTTTTTCGGTATCAACGGATGTCTCGCTTTTATAAATTCGATAACACCGTCATCATTGAGCTCCGGCTCTCTGCAATCATATTCCAAAGAAAGCTTGCCTTTACAAAAAATAAAATCAAGCTGTGAAATAATATTGTGGTTATTTTGAATACTTTCATCATATTCCGAAACATCATTTGATAATTCCGAAAGAATTTTTTCAATTTCTCTTTCCTCTTTATTTTCAAGTGCTCTTATCTCATTATTTGCCGCAACAACACTCATAGGCTCTATAAACAAGGTTGAACCGCTTGCGGATGTATCGTGAACAATTCCGTTCACCTCCGAGCGATATTCAGCTTTCACCGGAATAACATATCTGTCCGACCGAACCGTCACTATAGGGTCTTGCAAAAACTTTTTATAATGCTCCGAATGAATCATTGAGTTCAAAGTATCCTTGATTTTTGCGTTTATGTTTTTTTGCTTTCTTCTTAATGATGACAGCTCCGGTGAAGCATCATCCGCTATTTCCGTTTCCGATACAACAATCGAATTTATCCTGTCTTCAAGAACTTTCACCGCTGTTAGAGCATTTGAAAGACCTGTTATAATTTCAAGATCCGCTCCGGCATCGTTAATATAGGATTTCATTCTTCTTGCAACATACAAAACTCTTGAAATCCCCATAAACTCCTTGTTATTTAAAACAGCTCCCATTCTTATTCTTTTTACTGAAGCCGTAACATCTCCGACAGACAAATTAACCGGAGGATTTCCCCGTCTCAACATCGCCATAACCGCTTCAGTGGTTTCTCTTTGAGCGGTTTTGGCTTCTTCAAGCGGAAGCATTTCAATACTTTTTATTCTTTTAATAACACTCTCCGATTCAGTGAAAGAGCATAATTTTTCCAAAATTTTATCAAATTCTATTATTCGATATGCTTTTTTCATTTAAGTTCCCCTCATCAATGTATTAACTATATTATAACAAGCTTTCAAAAAAAATACAATAGATAAATAAAAAATATAGGTATATTCCTTACGAAATATACCTATAAAACTCATACTTTTCAGTCATTGTTTTTCTTCAAGAAAGACGGGACATTCAAATTATCCATTCCCGGCTTAACACTTCTTGAAAAAATGTCATTATCATCTGCATCCGGTGCTTGGAAAGCAGGAAATCTTCTTTCCGCTGTCGGAGTCTGTGATGCTGTTGAAGCCACTGTTGACTTTGAAAGCAAATCAGGCTTTTGTGTTCTCTTTTGAGAAGCATTAAGACCTGTTGCAATAAGAGTAACCTTAATTTCATCCTTCATACCGTCATCAACTGCAGTACCGACAATAATTGTTGCATCCTGTGAAACCATTTCACGAACAATGCTTGAAACTTCGCCCATATCAACAAGAGAAAATTCCGTTCCGCCCGTGATGTTAAGCAATACATTTTCTGCACCTGCAATGCTTGTTTCGAGCAACGGACTTTCGATTGCGGCTCTTACGGCATCCTGTGCGGCATTCTCGCCCTTGCCGTATCCTATACCCATATGTGCTATACCGGACTCCTTCATAATTGTGCTTACATCCGCAAAGTCACAGCTGATGATACCGTTTTGAGCAATAACCTCAATAATACCCTCAACACCCTGTCTCAATACCTCATCGGCAAGCTTAAAGGATTCTTTAATCGTAATTTTCTTATCTGCTGTTTTCAAAAGAAGGTCATTCGGAATTGTTACGATAGCGTCAACATTGGCACTCAATTCCTCTATACCCGATTGTGCATTTTTCATTCTTTGAGGTCCCTCAAAGAAGAAAGGCTTTGTTACAACCGCAACTGTCAAAATACCCATTTCTTTTGCCATTTTTGCAATAACGGGAGCCGCACCTGTACCTGTTCCACCGCCCATACCTGCAGTAACAAATACCATTTCGGTATCTTTCATTATTTCTTTAATTGTTTCTTCTGTTTCTTCAGCGGCTTTTTTACCGATTTCAGGTTTTGCACCTGCACCCAAGCCCTGTGTCAATCTTGCTCCGATTTGAATCGCTGTAGGAGCTTTAACGGTTTTAAGCTGCTGCAAATCGGTATTAACTGCAATAAAGTCAGCCTTTGTCACTCCTGCCTCAATCATTCTGTCAACAGCATTATTTCCGCCGCCGCCGACACCGATAACTTTTATTCTTGCTCCGTCTGTAGGTACAATTTCACTTTCCAACGCTATATTACTCATCTGTATATCCTCCTTGAATTACTTTGGTAAATTATCTGCAAATTAAAATTATTGAACTTATATGTAAATCATTACGCCGAATTTGCGATTATCTACTGTTCTTTCTATTATTGTACTATATTTTTTAAATTTATTCAATAGTATTTTCAAATTTTTTCAAAAATTATTTAATTAAGGCGAATAAATTTCCTTTCCGAATGTTGAAATGTCGATTGTTCCCCTTGAATTCCCCGTCAGTTTCGTTGAAGTTATGGCTTTTTGGAACATTCCTATCTTCTTTGAGAAGTCAACAACACTTCCGCACAAAACATCAAGTCTGTTTTCATAGTTGAAAGAAATATTGTTCATATCGGAAAAATCGATTGTCACAATTTTCGATATCAAATCCTCACCGACAAGCTCATTGTATATTTCGATAACGGTTGTCAGTTTATCCGCATCGTCTGCCGAAATCACAGCCCCCTCATTGGCCGCCGTTACAGCAACACCTCTTATCTGTGTCACATTTTCCGCAGGAGCATCGAGCTTTTCCAAAACTTTGAAATTTTTGTCAAGAATTATATATACCTCTCCGTTTTGAATTGAACCAACCGGAATACATTCGCTCACTTTCACATTTATTCCCGACGGAAACAGTTTTTTCTTTATAGAGACATCATCCACATAAGGTATTGTTTTTATATTTGTGATTATCTTTTTCGTATTTAATCTGAAAAGATTGTCATTATTAACACTTCCTATCGCCTGTTCGACGGTTTGAGTTTCAACCTTTTCATTTCCCGAAACATTAACATTTTTTATATTAAAAAGCGGAGTGAAAAATAAAACAATACTCAATGCTATAAGACCCAGTACGGTAAAAAACATAATTCTGCGACGCATCATAATTCTTTTCCGCTGTTGCTGACGCTTTATGTGTCTTATTCTTATATTATCCATATTTCTGTCGGTCTTTGTATCCATTTTATCACTCCTCTCTGCGTATTTTTGCTCCGCACGACGAAAGATATTTTTCTATACTCTCATAGCCTCGGTCAATGTATTTTATATCTTCGATTTTTGTTTCTCCGTCAGCCGCAAGCGCCGCAACTATCAACGCCGCACCTCCACGCAATTCTTTTGCCCGAACAACCGCTCCTTCAAGATGTTCTACACCCTGAACAACGGCAATCCGCCCGTCAACCTTTATGTCCGCTCCCATTCGCATCAGTTCTTCAACATGCTGAAAACGGTTTTCAAAAATGTTTTCGACAAAAACACCCGTTCCGTCGGCTATCGCCGATAAAGCCATAAACGGTGATTGAATATCGGTCGGAAAACCCGGATACGGCATTGTCACGATTCTTTTTACCGTTTTCAGGCGTTTCATCGGAGAATATAAAATCATTCTCGATTTTTCGGTATAAATTTTACAGCCCATTTCCTTCAAAACAGCTGTCATTGCATTCATATGTCCCGGATTTAAGTGTTTTAAAACAATAGAACCTTTGGTTGCCGCCGCACACGAAAGATAAGTCGCCGCCGCAATTCTGTCGGGAATTATTTCGTGCTCGACACCGTAGAGCCTTTTAACACCGTCAATTCTTATAACATTGCTTCCGCTCCCCGAAATTTTTGCACCCATTCGGTTCAAAAAGCTTTCCAAATCAACAATTTCCGGTTCCCTTGCCGCATTTGTCACGGTGGTTGTTCCCTCCGCCATACAAGCCGCAAGCATTATATTTTCCGTTGCTCCAACGCTCGGAAAATCAAGATGTATGTTGTCTCCGGTCAGTTTATCAGCCTTGCACTTTATGTATCCGTGCGATTCGGTTATCTCAACTCCGAGCTGTCTTAAAGCTTTAAGATGCAAATCAATCGGACGGTTACCGATTTCACATCCTCCAGGCATAGAAACAACAGCCTCACGGCACCTGGCTATTATCGCTCCGAGAAAAATAATCGATGATCGCATCTGTCGCATCAAATCATCGGGAATGGTACATCCCGTGATGTTTCCCGAATCGACAAAAAGAGTTTTTTCTCTTTGCTCGACACTGCATCCAAGATTTTTCAAAACCTCAATCGTTATCTTAACATCACGAAGGGCAGGACAATTGTATATGATATTTTTTCCACCGTTTAAGACTGTTGCCGCAAGAATCGGCAAAACGGCATTTTTTGCACCCTGAACCTCAATTTCTCCCTCTATCTTGCTTCCGCCTTTAATAACAAAGCTGTTCATTCAAGAACACTCCTCCCCTTTTCACATTAAACTAATACATAATATGAAAAGGACAAAAAAGCGTTCCT
>CAZGZZ010000014.1:0-33637 GCA_964530315.1 uncultured Lachnospiraceae bacterium | reverse complement strand
CACTAATGACTCTGACTCATTCTGTGAGGGTTCGAATCCTTCTTCCGCAGCCAAAAAGAACAAGCTTTGCTTGTTCTTTTTTTGTTTTATCCGAATATTTGAAAAAAGTAAGATTTCTAAAAAAATCATTAAGATTTCGATATACCACAAATATATTATATGATACAATAGTTAAGAAATATAATTTATATACGGAGGTTTTATTATGATAAGAGAACTAGAAAAAATCGGAAAAATCACACCGAAAACTTCAAATGAAATAAGCTTTTCAAAAATAAGTCTCGGCTTCGAAAAGCTCGACCGTGATGTCTTTGACCCGGAAAAAGCATATGACAAAGTTGCAAAAATCGGCGTTAAACTTGCAAGAATTCAAAGCGGCTGGGCAAAAACCGAAAAAGAAAAGGGCTGCTACGATTTCGAATGGATAGATAAAATTGTTGATAATTTTGTCAAAAGAGGTATAGAACCCTGGGTTTGCCTGTGCTACGGAAATGCTTTGTATAACAACGGAGCAAAAAATGTTTTCGGAGCTGTAGGCTGTCCTCCCATTTTTACCGATGAGCAAAAAAAAGGATGGGAAAATTACATAAAGGCTTTTGTAAAACACTTTGACGGTAGAGTAAACTATTATGAGGTATGGAATGAGCCTGACGGACAATGGTGCTGGAAGCACGGACCAAACGCCGAGGAGCTTGGAATATTTACAAGAAATACCGGAAAATACATAAAAGAAATAAATCCTGATGCAAAGGTCATCGGCGGCGTTGTTTGTCTTCGTGATTTAGCATATTTAAACGATGCTTTTAAAACAGGAATGGGAGATTACCTTGATTTCATTTCTTTCCACGAATACACTCACGATGAAACAAAAGTTTTTGAAACGGTTGAGGCATATTCAGAATTGGCACATTTTTATAACCCAAACATTAAGATTATACAAGGTGAATCGGGTTCACAATCAAAAACTGGCGGTCACGGAGCAGTATGTACTATGGGATGGACCGAGGAAATCCAGGCAAAACAGCTTTCCCGTCATATGCTTGCGGATTTGATAGCTGATGTTCACTTTACATCGTATTTTTCCTGTATGGATATGATAGAAGCTTTAAACGGTTCTGTCGGTGACACCGCTTCATATCTTGACTACGGCTATTTCGGTGTTTTGGGAGCAGATTTTGACGAAAACGGAAAATCTATCGGAACATATTATGAAAAACCCTCCTATTACGCTCTTCAAAATATTTGTTCGATTTTTGCGGAAGAATATGAGCCCTGTAAAATTCCTATGATGATGAACGCCGGATTTTCCGAATTTGTCGGTGAAAATAGTCTTGCAAGAAAAGATTTGATTACCGGAGCATTCAAAAAGGAAAACGGAAAATGTCTTGCATATTGGTATCCGTCAAATATAATGACAACCTCTTTGGAAACGGTTACTGATATGACCTTCTTCACCGAATATGATAATTTTAAATTGGTTGATATTATCGACGGAACAATTTATAAAATACCCGAAAAAATGGTTGAAAACAAAGGAAACGGCGTATATCGCATAAAGAATATGCCTGTTAAAGATACACCGCTTTTACTTATTATGGGTGAATTTTGATAAAATATGAAAATAAGCCGTCACAACTTTTGTGTCGGCTTATTTTTTACCTGTTTTTCTTTGGTATTTTTCAAATTTAGCCGAAATCTATTGACAAAATCGTTTTTTTGTAGCATAATAGTATTTGTGAAAATATTTAAAAAATGAAGGGTAAACTTATGAAAAATCTTCAACTCCCAAAAAACTACAAAAGTACACTGACCTTATGTGAAACGCAAAAGGCAATAAAATTGATTAAGGACACTTTCCAGCTCACCCTGTCCGACGCTCTGAATCTTGACAGAATTACGGCACCGATAATTGTGACAAAGGAAAGCGGAATTAACGACGATTTGAACGGCGTTGAAAGAAAAGTTGATTTTGATCTTTTGCAAATGCCGGGCGTACAGTGTGAAATTGTGCAATCACTTGCAAAATGGAAGCGTATGGCTTTGTATCGTTACGGCTATGCTCCCGGTCAGGGTATTTATACCGATATGAACGCAATTCGTCGTGATGATAATATGGATAATCTCCATTCCGTATTTGTCGATCAATGGGATTGGGAGAGAATTATCACCAAGGAAGAACGCAACATTGAATTTTTAAAGGAAATTGTCAGAAGAATTGCCCGTGCAATCGCATACACCTGCGATCGTGTTAAATATAAATTCCCACAGGTTAAAACAGAATTTTCAAGCGAAGTTTTCTTCATCACAACGCAGGAGCTTGAGGATATGTATCCCTCACTTACTCCAAAGGAGAGAGAAAACACAATAACAAAGGAACACAGAACAGTGTTTTTGATGCAAATAGGCTCTGTTTTAAAGGGCGGCGAAAAGCATGACGGAAGAGCTCCCGACTACGATGATTGGAGTTTAAACGGTGATTTGCTTGTTTGGAACGATGTTCTTGATTCAGCTCTTGAAATCAGCTCTATGGGTATAAGAGTTGACGATGAAGCTTTGGAAAAGCAATTAACCGAAACAAACAACCGTGACAGAATGAAATATAAGTATCACAGTATGATTTTAAACAATGAGCTTCCGCTTACAATCGGCGGCGGAATCGGACAATCAAGACTTTGTATGTTCCTTTTGCAAAAAGCTCATGTGGGCGAAGTTCAAGTTTCGGTATGGAGCGAGGAAATGATCAAAGCCTGTGCCGATAACGGAATTGTATTGCTTTAAAAAAAGCATTGACCGAATTTTTCGGTCAATGCTTTTTTTCTGCGTGTAAATATTTTTAATTATCTGCTCCGACAGGTCGTTGTGTCGGCTGCGAAATCTCCGGAACCTTTGAATTATCCGAATTATTTGTCTCGGTCTGTTCCTGCTTTTTTTCATCTGTTTTGGGAAGTTTATCCTGTGGTGTTGTCGAAGAAGTTTGACCGTTTATTATAGGCTGTTGTGTTTCCTGTATCGGTTCTTCAAGTGTTTTTGATGATACCAAGACTTCATTCGGAACCATTTTATATCTGCTCGTCGTTATCTTCTTTGAAGATTGTTCCTTACCGTCTGTAACGATGGTTTTATAGGTATTGACAACATATCCCGTCTTCCCCTTTGAAACAACCTTTCTTGTTCCGGCAGGAAGAGTTGCATCCGGCTTTTCATTATCGGTCGGTGCTGTTGTCGAAACTGTTTCATTTGTAATATTAACGGTTCTCGAAGGCTCATATTCCGTTCCGATAATTGAAACGGTGAGCTTTCTACCGTTTACTGTTGCCTTAACCTTAACAGGATAATCCGTGTTGTTTTTAAATCTGAAATCAATTACGCCGTAAGAAACCGTTGCATCTTGACCGTTCGGAACATAACCAACCGTCATCGAATGATTGTGTCTTTCCACAATTTCAAGGTCTGCATACAAAACAGCACTGTAGAGCGTACTGCTGACTTGACAAATTCCGCCGCCAACGCCCTCCGAAACCTTTCCGTTCTCATACACTCCAGCAACCTTATAGCCTCTTTCGGCGTTTGGATTTCCGATTGTGTTATTATATGAAAATTCCTCATTCGGCATCAATATTTTATTGTTTATCGATTCAGCCGCCAAAGAAACATTGTGTGCACGATTTGCTCCGGAAGATGAAAAATCGGAATTGTAGCTTCCCAAAGTTTTATTAAAGAGCTTTTCTTCAAGAACTTCCTTTGTTTTTTTCGGCGTTGTTATAACAGCCGGACAGGTTGCCGATTTTCCCTCATTAACAACCGCTATAATTTTTTTCAAATCGTCTTTTTTAACCTCAACACCGACTTTATGTTCATTTACAACTATGCCTCCATCCTCATTTTGGGAATAGGATGCATCCTGTGCAGGAACACAAATCTCATTATACACTTCATCGGCATTCAGCAATTTCGGTTCGGCATAATCGAGTGTCAGCTCAATATTGCTTGTTTTTCCGAGTGCCACATCCGATACAAATTCCGTTCTTGCTTTTGAAACATCAGGATTTTGTCCTGCTGTTCCGGGCGATATTGTCAACGAATCCAAGGTATATGTGTATTGTTCCTCGGTTGAAATACCGTTAAATGTTGAACCGAAATCAAAAAGTATTTTATCGAGACTTTCAACATTATATATAAGCTCTGCAGAAAGATTTTTTTCTCCGAACAAAAGGAAAACAGCATCAAACGCATTTACAAATATATTCTTTGATTTGCAAATATCCATAGCCTTATCGACCGTTGCATCCAAATCAACACAAAGCGAAATATCGGATGCGGCAATTTGAGTAACATTGTCTGATGCCTTTACTTCAAAAATCGCATTTTCGTCAATCAATGTACCTATTGCTTCTTTTGCATCCGCTTCTTTCATTCCACCAACATCAATCCCTGCAATTTTAATATTATGTGCTATAGAGTGCTGCGGAAGAAAAAGTGCATAAGTAACAGCCGCCAAAACAAGGCACAAAGCAACCGCTCCCGGAACAATGAAATACAGCTTATTTATCTTCTTTTTTGCAAGTGTTGATGATGCTTTCTTTTTTTCCTGTTTTACCGGTTTTGCATTTCTTGAACGGCTTCTCGGCTGATAGCTATATTCATCCGCACCGCCTTTATTTATTTCACGATTTTTATCATTCAAATCTGTACTCATTTTTCTTCCACTCCATCACTAAAAAACTTTAAATATTCATCAAGCATCTTTGAATATTCTTTCAAAAATGCATAAACATCTTTATTTTTGGAAAGAACATTAAATGTTCTTTTTACATTTTTAACAAATTTTTTATCATAATCTTCAATACCTATACCGTATGCAAGCGGACAGACCGATTTTGCTCTCGGATCGATTATGATTTCAAGCTTTCCGTCCATATTGATATACGGCGTCAGCGGAAAAATTCTGCACGCCATCGGTCGCTGATATCTGTCACACTTACCATCACAAAACAAAATAGGAGTTTTTGTATTTTTTCCGTTTTGTTCATATTCCAAATCGGAAAAATCAACACTTGCCCAATCAGGCTTTAACATATCATAAACCTTTTTCTCTCCCGGAAAAAGATACATTCCGCAATCATCTCCACGGCAACAAGCCTTATCGCAAAGCTTTCCGCAATCTTTGACTGTCGGTGTGCACTCATCAAACAGCCTGTACAGCTGTAAATACGCATACGCCGAATTCATCGGTCAATCCCCCTCTTTTGTAACTGTAACTGCCTACCGTATCATTTTGGAACGCATTTTTTAACGCCGTCAATTGACACATAGCGGTCACACAACCGTAAAAATAGATAGGCTTTAAAAATTTTATTACATAAAATCCTACCATGTGTCAATTATAACATAGAAAACAGACAAAAACAATAGTAAAACAAATAATATTTTCGATGTAACAAAAACTAAAAATTTGTCAAAGTTTCATAATCTTTGCGAATAATTTTGTCACAATTACGGTTTTCATATCGTTAGTATTATCAAAATCGCAACTCTAACACCACAAACATTTTGACACAAAATCCTGTTTTTACTTTTTATTTTATTTTCTTTTTCAAAGAAAAATGTATAAACATTTTAATTCGGGTAAAAATACTCACATAAAGCAATGAGAAAGGAAGATTATATGAATAACAAAAAGCAAAAAAATTCAAAAGGAGGATTATACATAGCCGTGTGCTGTTTTGCCGTTCTTGCTGCGGCTATCGGCTATGCCGGAAGAAGTAACAATTCTTCTTCCCAATCCAAACAAAACGATATATCCGTAACCGATAAATCATCAAATAACACTTACCCATCGGATAAAATCACCCCAGCTCCCGTAAGCAAGGTTGAGATGAGTGTTGAGGATTATGTTCCCGAAAATGTTCCGACAAACGAACAGAACACCTCTTCGGCAAAAAACGAAGAAATTGCGGTTTCCAAAACAGCAGACGCTTATGATGTTAAGTTTAAGATGCCCATTGACGGAAAAGTCAGCTGTGCTTTTTCGGGCGATGAGCTTATTTACAACAAATTTTTGTCGGATTGGCGTTCTCATAACGGTGTTGATATTTCATGCGATAAAAATTCTGCTGTTTATTCGTCAGCTGATGGAATAGTCACCGAAATACTCGATAATTCTATGGGAAAAAGTGTTACTGTCGAACACAACAACGGATATTTGTCCGTATATTCCAATTTGTCGGAGGAAATTGCGGTAAAATCAGGTGATGAGGTTCGGTCCGGCAGCTTGATAGGCAAAATCAGCGACTCTAACCCATCAGATTTCACAAAGGATTATCATCTTCATTTTGAAATTATTCATAATGATAAATATGTTGATCCTATGGAGCTTATAGAATAATGTGTTTGGAAAAAAAATCGGGATGTAATTTTTTACATCCCGTATTTTTTATCCCAAATAATCCTCTGGTCTTTTATCGGTAACACCGAATTTATAGAGTATTGCATCTATTATTCTCAATGAAGCATCGCCGTCTCCGTAAGGATTTGCGGAATGTGCCATCTTATCATATGCCGCTTTATCATCAAGCAATTCACACGCCATACCGAAAATAACATCTTCCTCAACTCCGGCAATTTTAACCGTTCCGGCTTCAACAGCTTCAGGTCTTTCGGTCTCCTTTCTCAAAACCAAAACAGGTTTTGCAAGCGACGGAGCTTCTTCTTGAATACCGCCCGAATCGGTCATTATCATATAGCTTCTTGCCATAAGGTTGTGCAATTCATCAACATTGATAGGCTCGATAATGTTCACTCTGTCCATATTTCCTATTATCGAATTAACCGTTTCTCTTACGGCAGGATTCATATGAATAGGATACACAAATTCGATATCATCATACTTTTCAACAAGTCTTTTAACCGCATTGCATATATTTTCAAGAGGTTTTCCCAAATTTTCACGACGATGTGCCGTCATTGTCACAACTCTCTTTTTGGAGAAATCAATCTTGTTCAGAATCTCGGTATCAAATGTATAATCATCTTGTACGGTTGTTTTCATCGCATCGATAACGGTGTTTCCCGTAATAAATATATTTTTCTCCGAAACATTTTCTTTCAAGAGATTGTTCTTATTCTGAACGGTAGGTGAAAAATGCATTGTTGCAATTCTTCCGGTAAGATTTCTGTTCATTTCCTCCGGGAACGGAGAATAAATGTCATATGTTCTCAAGCCTGCTTCAACATGACCAACAGCCACTTGATTGTAAAATGCCGCCAATGCTCCGACAAAGCTTGTTGTTGTATCTCCGTGAACAAGAACAATATCCGGTTTTGCTTCTTTTATAACATTATCAAGACCCTCTAAAACTCTTGCGGTTATACCGACAAGCGTCTGTCTGTCCTTCATAATGTTCAAATCATAATCAGGCTTAATATCGAATATTTCCAAAACCTGGTCAAGCATTTGACGATGCTGTGCCGTTACGCACACAATCGATTCTATGTTCGGATTTTTTTGAAGCTCTATCACCAACGGTGCCATTTTTATTGCTTCTGGTCTTGTTCCGAAAACGCTCATAACTTTTATTTTTTTCATAGCAAAAATTCCTCAATCATTTTTATTATTTTTTATAAGTCCGCCTATTAATATAACAACCAAAACGCTTGCAAGCAAAAGCATTGCTCTCAACGATCCGCTTTCAGCAAGAACTATGGCAGAAAGGCCCAAAATGCCGCTGATTATATAAAGAATAAACACCGACTGTTTTTGAGAAAATCCCATATCTATAAGTCTGTGATGAAGATGTCCTCTGTCAGCCTGCATTGGACTTTGACCCTTGGACACACGCCTAATCATTGCAAACAATGCATCAAAAAGCGGTAATCCCATAATCAAAAGCGGAACGGCAAAGGAAATTACAGCATAACTTTTGAATACTCCGATAATCGAAAGGGATGCAAGAATAAACCCCAGAAAAGTTGAACCGGTATCTCCCATAAATATTTTTGCCGGATTAAAATTATACGGCAAAAATCCGAAACAAGCACCCATAAGTGCAACACCTATAACCGCTACATAATATTCTCCGAGCTGTGTTGCTATAAATACAAGACTGACTGACATAATCGCCGAAACACCTGCGGCAAGTCCGTCAAGTCCGTCGATAAAATTAACGGAATTCGTTATGAAAACAATCCACAATATCGAAATTATAACCGACAGCCATTCAGGAAAAATAACATACGCCGAATTTGACCACATAAGAGGATTTGTGAAAGCTTTTATCTTCATATCTCCACCGATTACCACAATTGCGGCGGCAACTATCTGAATTAAGAATTTCGGTTTTGCATCAAGTGCTTTAATATCATCAACTATTCCCATAACCGCAATTATCATTGCACCTATCAAAATGGAAATTACCTCTCTTGTCATTATTCCGAAACAAACCATCGAAACAACAAACCCGAAAATAATAGCCAATCCGCCGAGTCTCGGAATCGGACTCTTATGCATTCTTCTTCCATCCTTCGGGACATCTATTGCTTTCCATTTGATTGCAAGATGCTTAACCAACGGTGTGCTTGCACACGAAAAAACAAATGCAACAACGCAAGCCCCCAAAAGACTGTAAAAATCATAATTGTTCATCATTATTTCCTTTCCGAAAAATCAAACAATAAATCCTATCTTTTTATATACCTTGTTAAGAGTTCTCTGTGCAATTTTGTTTGCTCTTTGTGCTCCGTTTGTGTAAACATCTATAAGATATTGCTTATCATCCGAAAGACGGTCGTATTTTTCTCTTATCGGTCTTATATGTTCAACAACAGCCTCCGCAACATCAGCTTTGAAAACTCCGTAACCCTGCTGTGAATAATCCGAAACGATTTTTTCAATCGGATTACCGGTAACCGCAGACATAATAGTCAGCAAATTATTAATACCTGCCTTTGTTTCGTCGTTTTCACGATATTCTATAACACCCTCACTGTCTGTAACGGCACTTTTTATCTTTTTTGAAATAACATTAAAATCATCCAAAATAGAAATATATGCCTTCGGGTTTTCATCCGATTTGGACATTTTCTTTGTGGGTTCTGTAAGGCTCATAATCTTTGCGCCGGCTTTTGGCATAAAGCCTTCCGGAATTTTGAACACATTTCCGTAAATGCCGTTAAATCTTTCAGCAATATCTCTTGTTATTTCGATATGCTGCATCTGATCCTTTCCGACAGGTACAAGGTCTGCCTGATAAAGCAAAATATCAGCCGCCATCAAAACAGGATATGTAAAAAGTCCCGCATTGATATTGTCTGCGTGTTTTTGGCTCTTGTCTTTAAATTGAGTCATTCTCGAAAGCTCACCCATATATGTGTAACAATTAAGGACCCAGGCAAGCTGTGCATGAGCAGGCACATGAGATTGAATGAAAAGAATATTTTCCTCCGGGTCAATTCCGCACGCAATATAAACTTTCAACAAATCCAATGCTCTTTTTTTCAATTCCTGCGGATCTTGTCTGACCGTTATCGAATGTTCATCAACAATGGAATAACAGCAATGATAATCAGACTGCAAGTCAACCCAATTTTTTATTGCTCCGAGATAATTTCCGAGCGTTATATTTCCCGATGGTTGGACCGCCGAGAAAATCACCTTTTTATCGTCCATTTTCAAACCACCTTTAATTTAATATCTCGTCCAAAGCTTCGCCGAGACGCTTTATTCCCTCTTCAATGCTTTCAGGAGTTGCTGATGAATAGTTAAGTCTAAACATATTTGAAGGAGCTTTGATATCTATTGCGAAATTAGAACCGGGAACTATAGCAACCTTTTTCTCAAGTGCTTTATTAACAAGCGGTGTTATATCGTCTATTCCCGGACACTCGCACCACATAAATATTCCGCCCTCCGGAACGGTGTATTTAACCTTTCCTTTCGGGAAATATTTGTCAATTGCATGAAGCATAACACGGCATTTCTTTCCATAAAGCTCTTTATTTCTTTCTATATACTCGTCAATGTCATATTTTTTCATAAATTCAACACACATCATCTGTGTCAAAACAGGTGTATGTACATCGTTTACCTGTTTCAAAATCTCAACTTTCGCAAGAATTTCCGATGCGGCAACAAGATATCCCAATCTCATACCCGGTGACAGAATTTTTGAAAAAGAGCCGACATAAATAACTCTTCCCTCTGTGTCAAGAGATTTAAGCGTAGGCAAATCTTCTCCCGAAAATCTCAAATCACCGTAAGGGTTGTCCTCGATTATCAAAACATCATACTTATTTGCAAGCTCAATGAGCTTTCTTCTCTTTGCTTCGGACATCGTTGTTCCTGTCGGATTTTGGAATGTCGGAATTGTATAGATAAATTTAACATCATCGTTATTTTCCAATGCAGCTTCAAGAGCCTTGATGTTCATTCCGTCATCTTCAACCTCAACACCTATAAGCTCACACTCATATGTTCTGAAAGCATTCAAGCTTCCTATAAAACTCGGACTCTCAACAATTATTTTGTCTCCCTTATTTAAAAGTGCCTTCGCAGTCAAATCAATACCCTGATTTGCTCCGGTCATTATGATTACCGAATCCCCGTCTTTAAAAGCATTAACCTTTTGTGCTCTTTTTTTTGCACACTCTTTCATTTCGGGAAGTCCATCTGTTGTTCCGTACTGAAGTGCTTTTGTCGGGTTTGTTTCAAGAATGTCCTTTGCAATTTTTGAAAGCTCATCTCCCGGGAAAAGCTCCGATGCGGGATTTCCGCCTGCAAGTGAAATAATTTCGGGATCTGCCATTCTCTTGAACATTTCACGAATTGCCGAACCTTTCATAGGCTTTACTCTGTCCGAATAAAATTTTTCGTAATTTATCATTGATATCAGTCCTTTTATTTGATTTTTGCCCAGGAATCCTTAAGAGCAACCGTTCTGTTAATTATAAGCTTACCATCGGTGCTGTCGGTATCGACGCAGAAATATCCGAGTCTTAAGAATTGGAATTTATCTCCGGGTTTTATATTTGCAAGATTTGATTCTATTTTACAATTTTCCAAAACTTCAACCGAATTCGGATTGATGTTTTCTATAAAGCTTCCGACCTTACTTTCGTCAGACGGGTTTTCAACATTAAACAATCTGTCGTAAAGACGAACCGTAGCATCAACTGCGTGCTGTGCACTGACCCAGTGAATTGTACCCTTAACCTTTCTGCCATCGGGAGAATCTCCGCCCCTTGTTTCGGGGTCATATGTGCAGTGAACTTCTGTGATTTTACCGTTTTCGTCCTTGACGCAGGATGTTGCGGTAACATAATATGCACTCTTTAGTCTGACTTCTCTTCCCGGTGTTAAGCGGAAATATTTTTTCGGAGCTTCCTCCATAAAATCGTCCTCTTCAATGTAGAGAACCTTTGAAAATTCAACTGTTCTTGTTCCCATTGACGGATCTTCCGGATTCACCTCAACTTCGATTTCCTCGATTTTGTCCTCCGGATAGTTGTCAATTATAAGCTTAATCGGTCTCAAAACCGCCATGGCTCTCGGTGCTTTTTTGTTCAAGTCCTCACGCACGCAAGCCTCCAAAAGACTGAATTCTATAACACTGTTTGCCTTTGCAACACCTATTCTGTCGCAAAAATCTCTGATTGATTCCGCAGTATATCCTCTTCTTCTCATTCCGCACAGTGTTCCCATTCTCGGATCGTTCCAACCCGATACAATTCCGTCATTAACAAGCTTCAAGCACTTTCTTTTACTTGTTAGCGTATAATTCAAGTTCATTCTCGCAAACTCGATTTGTCTTGACGGTTTTTCAAATCCGAGTTCTTTCAAAAACCAATCGTAAAGAGGTCTGTGATCCTCAAATTCAAGCGAACACAATGAATGTGTTACTCCCTCAATCGTATCGGAAATCGGATGTGCAAAGTCATACATCGGATATACACACCACTTATCTCCCGTTCTGTGATGATGTGCGTGCAAAATTCTGTAGATAACAGGGTCACGCATATTAAGATTGGGAGATGCCATATCTATTTTTGCTCTTAAAACCTTTTCTCCGTTTGCAAATTCGCCCTTTGTCATTCTTTCAAACAAATCAAGATTTTCTTCGACGCTTCTGTTTTTATAAGGACTTTCCTTTCCCGGCTCTGTAAGAGTTCCTCTGTATTCTCTTATTTCCTCCGCCGACAAATCGTCAACGAACGCTTTTCCTGCCTTTATAAGCTTTATTGCACATTCATATATATCGTCAAAATAATCCGATGCATATAAAATTTTGTTCCATTTAAATCCGAGCCATTCGATATCTTCCTTTATTGCATCAACATATTCAACATCTTCCTTTGTCGGGTTTGTGTCGTCAAGACGCAAATTACAGGTTCCCGAATACTTTTGAGCCGTTCCGAAATCAATGCATATTGCTTTTGCGTGTCCTATATGCAAATATCCGTTTGGCTCCGGCGGAAATCTTGTTTGAACCTTATCATATACGCCGTCCTTTAAATCCTTATTGATTGCCTCGTGTATAAAATTAACACTTTCAAATTCTCTTGTTTCTTCGGTCATTTATGCTTCCTCCTTGAGTTTATCTATTGCAATATCAAATCTTTCCATAACCTCATCATTTCCGAGAACCTGAAGTATCTGATATAAATCCGGGGTGTTTTTTCTGCCTGTTGCCGCCGCTCTTATAACCGTGCTGACATCACCGACATGACCTCTGTAAGAATTGGGGTCTTTTTTATAAAGCTTCGGAGCTTTTGCATATCCGAGTCGCTCACTCATATTTCTGACTTTTGGGAACCAATCCTCCGAGGCATCGTTATGAGAATAAATCTTTTTGTATTCCTCCAAAATTTCAATCATATCGGAAGCGGATAAGCTTTCGGGATATTCATATTCGGTAGGTCTTTCAAAGAAATATTTTGTATATTGCGGAGTATCCTCCCATTTTGCAATATCCTTTCTCGGCTTTTCGCCTCCCCTTTCAATTGCAAAAATACTTCTTGCATAATCCGTATCTTTCAAAAGAAGCTGTGCATATTCGGGATTATATTCCTTTGCCCATGCCAAAACTCTGTCAAAAACCTCATCGGTATCAAGCTTTGAAATATATGTTTTGCTTATATCTGTAAGCTTCATCAAATCAAACAATGCACCCGATTTACTCATATGAGCAAAATCAAATTTATACTCGTCCATCGGAGCATCCGGATTATCGCTTCTCCACTGTTCATAATTGGAATTTGCGATTGTGTAGAGATATTCAAGAACCGCACCGTTCGGATATCCTACCTCATGGTAATAGCTTACAGCCGCCTCGGGGTCCTTTCTCTTTGAGAGCTTTCTCTTTCCTCCCGTTTCCTCATCCTCTTTCATAATAGGTGAAATATGTGCATATCTCGGCGCTTCAAATCCGAGCACCTCAAAAAGCTGAAGATGAATAGGTGCGGAAGCAATCCATTCATCACCTCTTATAACATATGTTGTTCCCATCAGGTGGTCATCTATTGCGTGTGCAAAGTGATAAGTCGGTATGCCGTCGGTTTTTAACAAAACAACATCCAAAACATTTTCGGGCATTTCGATTTTTCCCTTAATTCCATCATCCAATACAACTTTTTTGCTTTCATCGCCCGGAGCTTTCAGTCTCAACACATAAGGAATGTTATTTTTCAACTTTTCCTCTATTTGCTCATATGTTAAATTTCTGCACTTTGCATACTTTCCGTAGTATCCAGGATTTTCTTTGTTTACTTCCTGCATCTTTCTTGTTTCGTTCAATTCTTCGGGCGTGCAGAAGCAAGGATATGCCAGTCCTCTTTCAACCAAATCTTTACAATACGACTGATAAATTTTTGCACGCTTGCTTTGAATATACGGTGCATAATCGCCGACCGATTCGGTTTCGCTCATCATACCCTCGTCTATCTTTATTCCGAAATCCTGAATTCCCTTTACAATTCCGGATATTCCGTTTTCAACTTCTCTTTTTTTGTCTGTATCTTCAATTCTCAAATAAAACACACCGCCGGTTGTGTGTGCCGCTCTTTCGGACACAAATGCGGCAAACAATCCGCCTATGTGCAAAAAACCGGTGGGACTCGGTGCAAATCTTGTTACTCGGGCATCATTGTCCAAATTTCTTTTGGGATATTCCCTTTCATATTCTTCGCATTTTTTATCAATGTCCGGAAATAACAATTCTGCAAGCTTTTTATTATCCATTTTATTTTCTCCGTTCTTTAGTTATAACGATTGCCATTCGGCAACACCTCACTATATTATACCTTTTTATGGTAATAATATCAACTGTTTTTACAAAAAAATTTCAATTATTTTGATATTATTTGATTTTTATGCTTTTCCACGCATTATAAATTTCATCGGATGACAAAGTATCTAAAGAAATTTGATTTTTTGCGGCATCTTCCTCCATAGCCGAAAAGTCGTTTATAAATCTTTTTGTTGCATCATTCAAACATATTTCTGCATCAGCCTTTAAGTCTCTTCCGAAGTTCACCACCGAAAAGAGCAAATCCCCGAACATTTCATCAATTTTTTCACGGTCTTTCACAATATCAAGTTTTTTTAATTTTTCAAGTGTTTCTCCGATTCCATCTGTCTGTCCTTCACGGTTGCAAATATTTAGTCCTGCGGCTTTTGCTTTTTTCTGTACCTTTTCAGCACGAATCAACGCCGGAAAGTTTAGCGGAACATCACGAAGTGTATCTGAGTAGGCTTTCAATCCCTTTTCTTTCTTCTTGTTCTTTTCCCACGCATCGAGAGCTTCTGCGGCATTTCCCGCCTTATCATCCCCAAACACATGAGTATGTCTTTCAATAAGCTTTGTGCATATTTCCCCTACTACATCGTTAAAATCAAATGCTCCTCTTTCCTCCGCAATTCTCGCATGGAAAACAACCTGCAAAAGGACATCGCCCAATTCATTTGCAAACATCTTGTCATCATTGTTGTCAAGAGCCTCTATTGCTTCATAGGCTTCTTCAATCATACTTCTTTTTATCGATTGATGAGTCTGAACTCTGTCCCACGCACATCCGTCCTCGGCACGAAGGCGTTTCATAATTTCCAGCAAATCATTAATATTGTAATTCATTTTTAACACATCCTCATTTTTCTTCGTCATAAAATCATTATACCACAAATAAATTATTATAACAAGACTTTTTTAAGAGGTTTCATTATGAATACAAATCACAGCTTTATCAAGGGTACTGTAATACTGATGTCGGCAAATGCAATATCAAAAATTCTCGGTGCACTTTTTAAAATTCCGCTCGCATATATTCTCCACGAAGATGGAATGGCAATTTTTAACACCGCAATGAATATATATTCAACAATTCTGTCCTTTGTCATTTCAGGATTTCCTCTTGCTATGTCAAGATTGATTGCAAATGAGTATGCACTTGAGAATTACGGTACAGTCAAAAAAACCGTAAAAATTTCATCATTTATTCTGTCATTGTTCGGACTTATTGGCTCATTAATTCTTTTTTTCGGTGCTGATTTTTTCTCTTTTGCAATGAAAGACCCAAAAGCCGCTTTGGCAATTAAAACAATCTCCCCATCAATATTTTTTGTAGCCGTCGGAACTGTTTTTAAAAGCTATTTTCAGGGAAGCGTCAATATGACACCGACAGCCGTCTCACAGGTTACAGAGTCGTTTGTCAGATTATTTGTCGGTTTTTTCGCCGCTTGGAAGCTAAAAAATTCCGTTATCGAGATTACTGCATCGGGTGCAATCTCGGGAATCACTGTAGGTGAAATAATTGCTACCTTTATCCTTATTTTGCTTTTTGTCCCATCATCAAAAAAAATCCGTTGCCACGACAATGTCAAAAAAACAGGAGCTATTTTAAATTCTCTTTTTCAAGTTGCATTTCCGATGTTTATATGCTCATTTATATCCTGCTTGATAAATCTTTTGGACACAGCCTCCATAAGAAACAGTCTGTTAAATATACGCTTTACGCAAAATAATCTTGACAGATTTTTTTTAAAATATTCAAGTTACACAACCGTTTTTGACGACATTCCCGAAAAGCTCAAAATGAGTGTTGACGGTGCAAGGTGGCTTTTCGGTGCGTATTCGGGATATGCATTGACTGTTTTTCATCTTCCGACAGGGATTATAGGTGCACTCGGAACAAGTATTTTCCCGATAATCAGCGGTGCATTCGCAAAAAGGAATCTTAATACATTAAACAAAACTCTTTTAAACGCTTTGAAAATAACAACAATAATTGTTCTTCCGTGTGCACTGATACTTTTTTCTTTTGCTGATGAAATATTGTATATTTTATTTAAAAACACCGCTTCCGCACATCTCTTGGCTCTTATGTCTCCGTCACTTATATTTTTGTGTATATCGGAACTTTTTACCCTGACTCTTCACGCAGCAGGAAAAGTTTATGAACCTTTTTTCTATTCCCTTGTCGGAATGACGATAAAGCTAATTGCAAATTTTATTCTTGTACCCGTTCCGTCATTAAATATCGGAGGTGCAATAATCGGTTCCGGTTGTGCCTTTTTTGTTATGATGCTGTTAAATATAAAGGCGGTAAAAAAATATACCGGTATAAGGCTCTGTCCAAAAGACACATTTTTTAAACCGTTTTTTTCTCTGTTGGTTATGTTCGTTATAATATGTCTTGTCAAAAAACCGTTTGATGCTTTATTTTCAAACAAAATTATCACAATTTCTTTCTCGTTAATCACAAGTACTCTCGGTTATTTACTGACACTTTTAATGACAGATACTTTGAAATTAGATTATTTTCAAATTTTAACAAAAAACAAATCCGCAGAATAACATTCTGCGGATTTACTTCATTTAAACAATGACCTTACAATATCAACAATATACCTTCCAAACCCCACTTTTTCAACATCTTCACCTGCCACAAGCTCTGTTTCTGATATTGTTTCCCCATCTATTTTACAAACCAATTTTCCGATAGATTCCCCCTGTCTGACAGGTGCTTTTATCTTGTCAAGCAGAAAAATTTCCGTTTCGGTATTTTTTGAGCTTCCCTTTTGGGTAAGCAGAGAAATTTCATTCTTTGCAACTGCCGAAACGATCTTTGAACATCCTTTTTTTACCTCAACGCTCGAGATTTTTTGATTTTCCGATGCAATTTTTTCAACATCGTAGTTGGCAAATCCGTAATCAAGAAGTGTTCTTGCATCGTTAAATCTGTCCTTTGATGTCGGTGCTCCGAGCACAACCGCTATAAGCTGTAAATCATCTCGTTTTGCCGTTGCCGAAAGACAACAGAGTGCTTTGTCTGTCGAACCTGTTTTTAAGCCGTTCGCTCCGGAATAAAATCTTATCAGCTTATTTGTATTTGCCAAATCGTATTTTCCGTTATTCATTTTGTCTGTCCAAATTGTGGTAAATTCCAATATTTCCTCGTGTTTCAACAGTTCAGCCGACATAATCGCAACATCTCTTGCAGACGAATAATGATTCTCGATATCAAGTCCGTTTGTGTTTACAAAATTTGTATTTTCCATTCCTAATTCAGCAGCCCTTTTGTTCATAAGGGACACAAAATTTTCGACACTTCCCGATATAAATTCCGATATTGCCACGCATCCGTCATTCGCCGACGCCACTGCAATTCCCTTTAACAGTTCATAAACGGACAGTTCTTCACCAACCTCCAAAAACATAGTTGAACCACCCATACTCATAGCTCTCTCACTTACGGAAACAACATCATCCATAGCTATCCTGCCCTCATCAATAGCTTCCATTGTAAGGAGCAGGGTCATAATTTTTGTAACACTTGCAATCGGAAGTCTTTCATCCGCATTGCTCTCATAAAGCACTTCTCCCGTACTCTGCTCGGTTAGTATCACCGATTTTGCGGAGGTTTGCAGCGATGTCTTTTCGGCATATGCACTTATTCCTCCGAACATAAAAAAAGCGGCACAACATAAACAAATTACTTTTTTCATATATAAACTCCTCTATTCATATAATGTAACTGCTATTATGTTATGCCTTTTTTAACTTTTTATTCTTTTCTAAAATTCAAAAACTGTCCTTGTTCCGTCAAGCTTTAAATAAGCATCAAAGCTTTTTCCTGATTTAGGGGACACAAACCCCGTTATTTTGTCGGTTTTTCCATCGCTCAAAAGCTTTTTGACATTTGAAACAGAAATAACTCTTGAACAAATAACGCCACTAACCGCAAACTTACAGCTGTTTTTTTTGTATGCCGAACAACCGTAGCCGAATTTGGTTCTAACAACATCCGCACCGCATACGGGACATTTTCCGACAATATCCCCGAAAAAACCGTCATTTGTATCGGAATTTCTCGTTTCTTTGTCATATTCAAACACCGCATTGATTTCCTCTTCGGCAATTTTAATGCTTTCATCTATTGTATATTCACCGTGAAAAACTTTTTTTAATGCCTTTCCGACTTCTGCCGTTTTATATTTATCCATACTGATATTCATTCTCGCAAGTGCTTCTATCAGCTGTTCTCCGCCCGGCAAAATTGTATATACATCCTTTTTGAGCTGTATGTAGCCGCTTTTTTTTGCATTATCGATTATTCCCGTCCTTGTTGCCTCCGTTCCAAGCTCAAGTCCCTCAAAAATTGCACGGTATTCCTCTTCGTCATTTTCCTCCTCCGAGGCTTTTGCTTTATCCTCCTTAAAAGGATTTTTCAAATAATTGTTAAGAGTTTCGATTGTGTAGTGCTTCGGCGGATTTGTTTCCTTTTCCACCGGCTTAAAATCAATGTTCACAACATCACCCATTCCGAGCTTTGGCAAAATTTTGTCCTTTTTTGTGTAGTCATCATACTTTGTCCATCCCGGTTCTATCATAACCGTTCCCTTTAGAGAAAACTCTTCAAGTCCTCCCACATCAATTTTTATTTCCGTTTTTTCGCATATACATTCTTCCTTGCAGAAAACAGCAACAAACCTTCGCATAATTACAGAATAAACCGTAAATTCATCCTCTGACAAATCGGTTTTTTTCGGAATTTTATATGTGGGTGTCAATGCCGAGTGCGATTCTATTTTTGAGTCGTCAAATATTGTTTTTTTATACTTAAATTCAACCGGATACCCCAATTTTTCGACAGAACTCAAAATTGTTCTGATTTTGCTCTGTTCCGCAGTTGCAAGGTATTCCGAATTGGTTCTCGGATATGTTACATAACCCTTTTCATAAAGGTCTTGAACAATCTTCAAGCTTTTTTCCATTGACATTTTATATTTTTTTCCGAGAACATTTTGAAGTTTTGTAAGTGAATAGAGCTTACCCGGCTGTATTTTGTCCTTTTTCTTTTTTTTGAAACTAACGACAGCCTTTTGTGCGTTATATTTGTTACAAAGCTCAACAGCCTTTTGATAATCCTTTTTATCGAATTTTTCTTTACTTACAAGCTCAATTTCTTCACCGTTGGTCACTGCCTTACTGACAGGTGCATAATAAATATCGGGTTTAAAATTTCTTATTGCCATATCTCTGTCATAGATTGCCTTGACAATTGGTACAATAACTCTTCCGACACGCAGAAGATTTCCCGATTTCAATGTTGCAAAGCGTGTTAAATTAACACCGTAGAGCCAATCGATATATGTTCTTGCATACCCCTCGGACGCAAGATTATCATATTCTTTTTCATCCTTCATTTCCGACAAAGCTGAACGAATTGTTTCAGGCGTCTGGTCGGGAAGCCAAAGTCTCACGAATTGTTTTTTTGTCCTGATTGCATTCTCAACACATATTCTGACAATAATTTCACCCTCACGGTCTGCGTCGCCCGCATTTATTATCATATCGACATCGTCTCTGTTTATAAGTGCCTTTATTGTTTCAAACTGTTTTCTAACACCCGGGTCGGGTTGTTTTGTCTGCGGGTCTTTTTTTAATTCAAAAACGAACTTTTTCGGAAAACATGGAATATTTTTCATTGTCCATTTTTTTGTGCCATCCGGATTTGGAGAATACCGTTCAATATCTGCCAAAGAAAACAAATGTCCGAACACCCAGGTAAGAATATATCCTTGTCCCTCGAAATATCCGTTATTTTTTTTCATTTCACCGATTCCGGCGGCAATATTTCTCGCAAGACTCGGTTTTTCCGCTATAATCAGCCTTATTTTAATTACCGCCTTTACTCGTTATTATCGTCTTGTGTGTCCTTTAGAATCTGCTCCTTTATTAAATCCTGAATACACACCAAATCAACGCATTTTATTCCTATCACATTAAAATTGCATCTTGATTTGTTTTCCGTACAGGTCTTTGCCATCGCAAGCTGTGCATCGCTCACTTTTGCGACAACATAACCGTTTTTGTTTAAAAGCTCTATTGCCTTATTTATATCTTCCTGCATTTTATCGCCTTTCTCACACAGAATATGAATTCCTGTTATTTGATTTCAACACCACCGACAGGTCTGATAGAAAGAATATGGCACATTCCCTCACCGATAACGGCTTCGATTTGTGTTTTGAAATCTTCTGTCATATCATTCGGAACGAATGCTTGAACAGTTCCGGCAAAGCCTCCGCCATGAACTCTGTATGCACCGTTTTCTCCGAGAATTTCGTCACAAAGTGCCAAAACAAGCGAAACAGCCTGATTTGTCGGCTGTGATGCCGCATATATATTCTGAAGATACATATATGATGAATATCCCGACTTTTTAACTATATCCAAAAATCTTTCAAAATCATTGTCCTCAAGTGCTTGTGCTTCATCAACCGCTCTTTGAGATTCGTTGAAATAATGCATTGCACGAATAATTGCTCTGTCATTTTTCAAAGTTTCTCTGACACCCGAAAGATTTTTGAAAAATTCTTGTGGGTCAACCTCCCTCAAAAAGTCTTTATTGAAATAATTTGCAACCATACGCATTTCAACGGTGATTGCCGCATATTCATCTGTCAAGTCTGCATGATTTGCACCCGAATCGATTATACACAAAGAATAACCTGTCTTTGAAAAATCAAAATCAATCTTTTTAACAATCGGCAAATCTGTATTTTCAAAATCAATCGCAACAACCGAGCCGACAGATGAAGCCATTTGATCCATAAGTCCGCAAGGCTTTCCGAAATAAACATTTTCGGCATACTGTGCAATTTTTGCTATCTCAACCGCATCGATTTCATTATTGCAGAACAAACCGTTTATAACAGTTCCGACCAAAACCTCAAAAGCCGCAGATGAACTCATTCCCGAGCCTTTCAAAACATTTGATACGGTATATGCATCAAAACCGGATATTTTATATCCCATATCGGAAATTTTTCTTATAACTCCCCTTATCAGTGCCGATGCACGGTCAAATTCTTCCTTTCTCGGTTCTGTATCATCAAGTTTTATTACATCCATAGGATAACCCTTTGACTGTATTCTGACCTCATTGCTTCCGTTTTGCTTAACAGCCGCCACAACATCAAGATTTAATCCTGCCGCAAGCACGCATCCGTGCTGATGGTCGGTATGATTTCCGCCGATTTCCGTTCTGCCCGGTGCCGAAAAAAGACGAATTTCGTCCTCATTCTTGCCAAATGTTTTTTCCAATTCATCAATAACTTCCACAAATCTGTCTTGATAAGCTGTAACCTCATCGGAAGAATATATGTATTTTAATTGGTTGTCATATGTTCCCTTTTTCAATTCTTCTTTTAATTCACAAGCATTCATTTGTTTCTCTCCTTATCTTGATTTTGTTTATCTACGTAAATTACCTTGTCACACACATCAAACGCCGCTTGTTTGTGCGAAACAATTATAACGGTTTTATCCGTCATACTTTTTATTGAATTCAAAAGATTTATTTCCGTCTTTGAATCAAGTGCCGAGGTTGATTCATCAAGCAAAAGAACGGGTGCATCATACAAGAGAGCTCTGGCTATTGATATACGCTGTGCCTGTCCCTCCGACAGTCCGAGTCCGTTCTCTCCGATAACCGTATCAAGACCGTTATCAAGTGTTTCGATAAAATCCATAATCTGTGCGACCTTTGCCGCCTTTATTATACTTTCCTCATCCGCATTTTCATTCGCAAAGGAAATATTTTCTCTTATTGTTCCCGACAAAATCATATTTCCCTGCGGAACATATGCAAAGAGCGTTCTTGTATTTTTTCCGAGATAATATGTTTTATCGTCCTTTGTTTTTAAATAAATTTTTCCTTTATCAGGTGTCAAAATACCGAGCAAAAGCTTTATTGCCGTACTCTTTCCTGCCCCGGACTCTCCGGCAACAACCGCAAATTCACCCTTTTTTATCTCCATATTAATTTGGGAAACAACCGAATCGGCACTATATGAAAATTCAACATCGTCAAAAACAATTTTTTCAAGATTTTCATATATTGCACAGTTTATGTTATCTCCGCTTTCTTTTTCATCCTTTATTTCTTCAAGTTCAATCAATCTTTCGGACGATGCTATAACCGAGAAAAATTGCGGAACAAGTCCTGATATGTTTTGGAACGGTGACTGAATTTGATTTACAAGCTGTGTTACCGCCATAACATCTCCGACAGTCATAACTTTTTGCGATAATCTGTAAGCACAATACGCCAAGGCAAAATAAAATCCCGCATTGAAAATCAAAAACATTCCTATGTGTGCAAAAACAGATACCTTTGTTCTGGTAATTCTCAACTTATAGCTTTTATTTTGAAGCTTTCTGCTTTTATCCACAATCATATCCTCATTGTCAAAGGATTTGACTACCAAAAGATTTTGAAGCATTTCAAGCATAAAAGACTTTGTTTTTCCGTCCGCTGTCTGACACTCCTTATGAAGTTTTTTAAACATTTTTGAATAAACTCTTGCACCGACAAGAACAAACGGTCCGACCGCCAATATCACAAGTGCCAAAAAGCTGTCTATTCTGTAAAGATAAATAAACGCTCCGACAACACTTGTCAAAAACAATGCTGCTTTCGGAATTATTGTTGTAATGCCCGACACAATTATCGAAACATCACTGTTTATTCTGTTCAAAAGCTCTCCCGAATGATAAGCCGAAACGGATAGATAGTCCTTTTTTAAAAGATTTTTGAATATATTATTCTTCAAGGATATCTCAAATCGTGAATTTGCGTGAACATTTATAAAATTTATAAAAATCTGAACCGCAAGCATCACAATCAAAAGTGACGCAATCCGCACAATACATTCCGATAATCTGCCGCTCTGTTCTCCTATTGCAATATCTATTATTTTTTTCGATTCCATAGAAAACTGCAAAGAAATCAAAGAAAGAATTACACTTGCGCCTGTCAGCAAAATTATAAATGGCAGACTGCTTTTGCCGTTTTTCAAAATCCACTTATATACTTTATTATTCATAGTATATTCTCCTATACTATTTTTTTATTTTACGAAGCATTGCATCTGTACCGACAGGATATTTTACCGAAATTTTCACCGTCATTTGTGCATGAGGAGCACTCTCGATTTTTTCCCCGTCACCGTTTTCCATATACTCGACACGCTGTTTAAAAAACGGTTGTCCCGGCTGAATTATCTCTATTTCATCGCCAACACAGAATTTATTTCTTTGAGATATCGTTGCGATTTTGGTATTTTCATCATAACCCGTAACCATACCTATCAAATCATAATCTCTGATATATGAGCTGTCGGTATAAACCTGCTTGTCTGCTCCCGGTTTGCCGAAATAAAATCCCGTTGAATACGGTCTGTGACTTATCTTACACAATTCATCATATTGTTTTTCATCAAAAACATAATTTTCAGGGTCTTCAAAATATCTGTCTATCTCCTCACGATATGCCTTAACGATTGTTGCAACATAATATGAGGTTTTAACTCTTCCCTCAATTTTAAAGCTTGATATACCGCTTTTTACAAGCTCCGGAATATGTCTTATCATACATAAATCCTTTGAATTGAAAATAAAAGTTCCCCTCTCATTTTCAAAAACATCCATATATTCACCCGGTCTTGTCTGCTCAACAAGAGAATAATTCCATCTGCAAGGATGAGCACAAGCACCCATATTTGCATCTCTTTGTGTCATATAATTGGACAAAAGACATCTTCCCGAATAAGAAATGCACATTGCACCGTGAACAAATGCTTCGATTTCCATATCCTCCGGAATTTTTTCTCTTATTTCCCTTATTTCCTCAAAGCTCATTTCCCTCGCCAATACAACTCTTTTCGCTCCGAGCTTATGCCATACGCAAGCCGAACGGTAATTTACATTGTTAGCCTGTGTGCTGATATGTATCGGAATTTCGGGCCAATGCTCTCTTACCATATCGAATATTCCCAAATCAGCCGTTAATACCGCATCAAAATCAAGTGTTTTTACTTCATTTACAAAATTCTCAAATTCTTTTATATCCTCGTTATGAGGAATAATATTTGCGGTCAAATAAACTTTTTTATTTCTGTCGTGCGCATACTTTATGCCCTCCGCCATATCCTCATAGGAAAAGTTTTCCGCCGCTGTTCTCAAGCTGAATGCTTCTCCGCCGATATAAACGGCATCCGCACCGTAGTTAATTGCGGTTTTGAGCTTTTCAAGACTGCCTCCCGGTGCTAACAATTCAGGTTTTTTCATATTGCAAAATCCTTTCAAAATTACAGCTTTACTCCGATACTTACACCGTCGCCGAGAGGAAGAACAACCGTTTTCAATTCCTTTCTCTGCATTTGAGCGGATATAAAGTGTCTTAATCTTTTAACTATTGTAATCTTTCTTCTTATGATATGTTCATCATCCGCCGTCATACCCTTATATAACACATTATCCGATATGAGCAAGCCGCCCTTTTTCAAAAGGCGGATGCAATCGTTTAACATATAAATATAATGAGCTTTCGGCCCGTCAAGAAAAATTATATCATATTCGGCGGTAAGTGTCGGGATAACTTCTTTTGCATCGTTGCATATAACATTTATAACATCGCCAAGACCGGCTTTTTCAATGTTTTTTCGTGCAATTTCCGCCGTATCCGCATCCCACTCTATCGTTGTGACTGTTCCGCCCTTTTCCAAAAATTCCGACATCAATATTGCCGAATACCCTATGGCACATCCTACCTCAAGTATTCGCACAGGTCTTTTTATTGCACACAAAACGCTCAAAAGCTGTGCGGTTTCCGGCTGAACTATCGGAACGGAATATTCATTTGCATATTCTTCAAGCTCTTTTAAAATTCCGGTATGCTCCGGGATCTCTTTTCTTAAATATTCCGTTATATACGGATACACTATCGCATCCTTATCATACTCTACCATTTCTAACCTCTCCGATTGCTCCCAAAAGCTTTTCCTTGGCTTCCTCAACCGTAACATTACCCAATGCCGCTCCTGCAGCCATATCATGACCGCCGCCGCCGAGTAAAACAGCTATTTCGCCGACATTGTATTTTCCGTTTGAACGAAGACTTATTTTAACCTTTTCGTCGGTTTTCTTGATAAATGCGGCTATTTGCGTTCCCATAACACTCCTGGGAATATTGACTATATTCCCGGTATCTCTTTCGCTTATACCGAATTTTTTCAAAATTTCCTGATCAACCCAAGCAAGACTTACCTCACCGTCAAAATAGCTTTCAATATTATTCATTATATAACCCTTAAGACGGATAAGCTCAACAGGCTCCAAATCAAAAATTCTTCTGCAATAATCCGCATGGTCAAACCCATGCTCCATAAGCTTTGATACAGCCATTGCTGTTTTTGCGGTTGCACAGCCGTATTTTAAACATCCTGTATCTCCCATAATTCCGCAATACAGATATGCCGCCGCCTTATCATTCGGTTCATAACCCATAAATTCAAAAAGGTTAAAAACCATTTCGGAAGCAGAGGACATATCTCCATCTATATAATTTTCATCACAATATCCGACATTTGTGTAATGATGGTCAATACAAATCGATTTGTCTGCATTTTTTAATATTTCAGCTCTCTTTCCGAGTCTTGCTTCATCGCCGCTGTCAAGACATACAGCAAGGTCAAAATGTCTGTCTTTGTATTCGTCACTGTAGATAATATAATCATCGCTTATAAAAGACAATTTTTTTTCAATCGTTTTCTCTAAAAAATAACAGACATTTTTTCCCTTGCTCCTTAACATTTCCTGCATCGCAAGAGAGCTTCCCAATGCATCACAATCCTCATCTATGTGTGAGAGAATTGCAATATTTGATGCTTCATCGAGCATTTGTTTTATTTTTTGCATAATTAACCCTCTTTATTGATGTCATTCAGCATTTGACTAATCTTTGAGCCGTGCTCAATAGAGTGGTCAAGTTCAAAAATGAATTCGGGAGTATGTCTTAATTTAAGACGATGTCCTATTTCCCGTCTTATATAACCGGATGCACTTTTCAATCCTTTTATCGCTTCTTTTTGAACATTTTCATCTCCAAAAACACTTATATATGCTTTTGCGTAGCTTAAATCATTTGTCACATTAACCGAAACAACACTTGTAATCAAAGGAATACGCTGATCCTTTAGTTCTCTTATGATAACCGCAAGCTCACGCATTACCTCTTCATTTATCTTGTTAATTCTTTCTTTAGCCATAGATTATCTTTCAATTTCCTCCATAACAAAACATTCGATAATATCAGATTCTTTGATATCGTTAAAGTTTTCAATTCCTATTCCGCATTCAAATCCGTCAGAAACTTCTTTTGCGTCATCCTTGAATCTCTTCAAGCTGTCAATCAAGCCCTCGTGAACAACAATTCCGTTTCTTACCAATCTGATTTGAGCATTTCTTGCTATTTTACCGTCGGTTACATATGCACCGGCAATTGTTCCGACACCACTCACCTTAAATGTCTGTCTTATTTCCGCATGACCGATAACAACTTCCTTAAATTCAGGATCAAGCATACCCTTCATTGCGGCTTCGATTTCTTCTATTGCCTGATAGATAACTCTGTAAAGTCTTATATCAACCTCGTGCAGTGAAGCTGCGGCAACAGCTCCGGCATCGGGTCTTACATTAAATCCGACAATAATTGCGTTTGATGCGTTCGCAAGCAAAACATCAGATTCGTTTACAGCACCGACACCGCCGTGAATTGCTCTTACTCTTACTTCCTCATTTGAAAGCTTTTCGAGCGACTGTCTTACAGCTTCCACTGAGCCCTGCACATCAGCCTTGATAATGACATTCAATTCTTTCATATTACCCTCGTCAATCTGCGAGAACAAATTGTCAAGAGATACCTTAACTGTTTGATTGAATTTTGTTTCCTTTTCTTCATTCTTTCTGTTCTCCGCAACATCACGGGCAAGCTTTTCATCCTTAACAACTCTGAAATGGTCTCCACCCGAAGGCGCTTCCGAAAGACCGAGAATTTCAACCGGCGTTGATGGGCCGGCTGTCTTTATTCTTCTGCCCTTATCATTAACCATTGCACGGACATGACCTACAGCTGTTCCGGCAATTACTATATCACCTGTATTCAATGTTCCGTCTTGAACCAAAACAGTTGCAACAGGACCTCTGCCCTTGTCGATTTTAGCTTCGATAACAGTACCCTTTGCAGGCTTATTTGGATTTGCCTTAAGCTCTTTCATATCAGCGATAAGCAATACCATTTCCAATAAATTGTCGATATTGATGTGCTTTTTAGCAGAAATTTCAACACATACGGTATCGCCGCCCCATTCTTCGGGAACAAGCTCATGTTCAACAAGCATCTGCTTAACTCTGTCGGGATTTGCTCCCTCTTTATCAATCTTGTTGATAGCAACAACTATTGTAACACCAGCGGCTTTTGCGTGATTTATAGCCTCAACTGTCTGCGGCATAATACCATCGTCTGCGGCAACAACCAAAATTGCCACATCGGTAACCTGTGCACCTCTTGCACGCATTGTTGTAAATGCTTCGTGTCCGGGTGTGTCGAGGAATGTTATATCTCTGTCATTTAATCTTACACTGTAAGCACCTATATGCTGTGTGATACCGCCTGCCTCCGTATCTGTAACGGAAGTGTTTCTTATTGCATCGAGAAGCGATGTTTTACCGTGGTCAACATGACCCATTACAACAACGACAGGTGAACGGGGTACCAAATCCTCCGGTTTATCTTCAACCTCTTCAAAAAGAATATCTTCTTTTGTTATTATTACTTCCTGCTTTATTTCTATACCGTAATCATCCGCAATCAATGCGGCTGTTTCAAAATCGATACTTTGCGTTATTGTTGCCATAACTCCGAGCATCATAAGCTTTTTAACAATTTCTGCCGCAGGCTTTCCAATTTTCGCCGAAAAATCACCGACCGTAATTGTTTCGGGAATTTCAATGTTTTTCGGAGTTGTATCCTTTTTAACGGGCTGCTTTTTCTTTTTATCGTCAGTCTTGTTCTTATCAATAAAGGCATTTTGTTTTTCATTTCTTGACTTTTTCTTTTTCTTGTTTCTTCCGCCCTGCATTTCACGCATATCTTCCGAAACCATATTCTCCAAGCGTTCTCTTGTTTCCATTTTTTCAAGCTCAACTGTTGAGATTCTTGTATCTACATATCTGATATTCTGATCCTCTGTAACCTTGATTTTTTCTTCATCATTATCCTCAAATTTGAGTTCTATTTTTTCGCCCTTTTCCTTTGCCTGTGCCGGTCTTTTTGCATCATTCTTTTTGGTCTTTTCTTTTTTTGTTTCCTTGTTTTTAGGTTCTTTGTCTTCCTTATTTTCCTTTTTAGGTGCTTTCTTTTCCGAAGTTTTTCCCTCTTGCTTTGCTTCAGTCTTTTTTTCTTCTTTCTTTTCTGCCTTTTTTGCTTTTGGCTTTACAATTTCCTCATCACCCATATCGTATGCTTGTGTATATATTTCCATTATAAGTCCCAAATGCTCCTCCTCAAGCAAAGAAGCACCGGATTTTAAGTTAATATCGAACTCGGCAAGCTTTGTAATAATTTCCTTGCCTGTCAGCTTTAAATCTTTTGCAATTTCCTGCACTTTAATATTTGACATTGCCATATTTATTCACCATTCCTTCCTAATTGAAAATCAGCATATTTTTTTAAAATAGCATCGCAAAATCCACGCTCATTTACAGATAAAACGCTTCTGTCTCCCGCCGCTCCGACAGCAATTCCAAGTTTTTCCTTATCTGAAAAATCTATATTTTTCACTTTATAATGATTGCATATATCCGTTATTGCTTTTCTGCCTGCGGGCGAAATATCATTTGCTATAATAATCAATTCCGATTTTTTTGTTCTGATTTCCCTTTCGCACAAATCAGCTCCAGAAACAATTTTTCCGGCTTTCTTCGCAAGACCGATCAATCCAAGAATTTTATTTTCCGACACGCTTTTCTAACTCCTCGTAAAGCTCATCGGGAACTTTATTTTTCAAAAATCCCGATAGTGCTTTTCTTTTTTTTGATTTTTGAATACATTCGTCATTCTTACATAAATATATTCCCCGTGAAAGGAATTTTTTCTCCTCGTCAATCAAAAGATTTCCATCACACTGAACAATTCTTATAAGCTCTTTTTTCGGAAACATCTGTCTGCATCCGGAGCACATACGAAAAGGAATATGCTTTGATTTAGACTTCATAATTATTCCTCAACACTTTCGGCATCAGGCTTTTTAATATCGATTTTCCAGCCCGTAAGCTTTGCCGCAAGTCGTACATTTTGACCTCTGCTTCCGATTGCAAGTGACTGCTGATATTCCGGAACAGTTACAACCGCCATTTTTTCCTGCTCATTGATTTCAACAGAAAGAACTGTTGACGGGCTCAAGCTTGCCGTTATAAGCTCAACAGGATCATCGCTCCATTTTATGATGTCAAGCTTTTCTCCACGAAGCTCTTCGCTTATCTGATTTACTCTGATACCGTTCTTTCCTATACATGAACCTTGCGCATCAACATCCGGGTCTTTTGAATAAACTGCAATTTTTGTTCTTGAACCGGCTTCTCTGGCAATGCTCTTGATTTCAACAAGACCCTCTTCAATTTCGGGAACTTCTCTCATAAAGAGTCTTCTTACCAAATTCGGATGTGTTCTTGATATAACAACCTGTGTTCCTTTATTGCCGCCTCTGACCTCACTCACATAACACACAAGACGCATATTCGGTGCATAGTGCTGTTTGGGAGGCTGTTCGCTCTTTGGAATTTCGTCGCAAGGAAGAAGCGCCTCAACAACTTCGGTTCCGTCATCCTTTTTGATTTCAACCTCAACAAAAACTCTGTTTTCATCATCAATTCTTCTTATCCTGCCCGTTACTATATCATTAAGTATTTTTGTCGAATTTGAATAAACCTGTTCTCTTTCGGCTTCTCTGATTTTTTGTGTGATTATCTGTTTTGCGTTCATTGCCGCAACTCTTCCGAAGTTTCTCGGTGTAACCTCAATATCCACAATATCGCCAAGCTCATATTCGCCGCTGATTTTCTTTGCATCCTCCAACGAAATGTTCAAAAATTCATCATCCGGGTCAACATAGTCAACAACTTCTCTTTGTGCAAAAACCTTAAATTCTCCCGTAATCTTATCGATTGTCACCTTAACATTCTGTGCCGCATTGAAATTTTTCTTGTAAGCTGTTATCAATGCTGTTTCCAACGCTTCCAAAATGAAATCGGGGTCGATATTTTTTTCCGCACACAAATCATTCAATGCTGAAAGCAACTCAGCAGCTTCATTAAATTCCTGCTTTTTTCCTCTTCTCTTAACCTTTGTATCACTCATTTTTTCGTTTCTTCCTTTCTTATATTACATTTCAAAGTATAATTTTATATATACAGCTTCATTAATAGGTATTCTCAACTCCTCACCGTCGGCATCGACAATTGCGGTTTCGTTTTCATAACCTGTTAACACAGCGGTAAATTCTTTTTTTGAATTAATTGCTTTATAGAGTTTTACCGAAACTTTTTTTCCGATATAATGCAAAAATTCTCTTTCTGTTTTTAATTTTCTCTCAACTCCCGGTGACGATACCTCAAGAATATACGCCTCCTCAATAGGATCAATCCTATCAAATTCCTTTTCAAATTCACGGCTGAACATCTCACATTCGTTTAAGCCTACGCCGTTTTCACTGTCAATATAAATGCGAAGATATCTGTCATTGGATTCCTTTTTATACTCGCAGTCAACAACGCACAGTTCCAGTTTTTCCGCTACGCAATCCGCAACTTCAAAAGCTTTTGTTTCAATTGCACTTGCCATTTTAACTCCTTTCCGTGAAAAATCACTATTACAATATTAAAGAGTGGACTTTCGTCCACTCTTTAACCCATAATTCTCATTATGTTTATTATAACACACATTTTACCAAATATCAAGTGTTTTTTCAAAAAAAGTTAATTTTCTGTTATCTGTATAAAAAATTCCGAATATCAACACTCTGTGCCGTATTCGGAATTTTTAACACTCAATATAATTATTTGATCATACTTGCAACTTCATCAGCAAAGTTTTCTTCTTTTTTAGCGAGACCTTCACCCTTTTCAAATCTTACAAAGTTTACAAGTTTAACACCCTTTGATGCAAGGTAAGCTTCAACCTTGAAATCTCCGTTTTTGACGAATTCTTGTTGCAACAAACAGTTCTGTTCAAAGAACTTGTTGATTTTTCCGCCAACCATCTTTTCGATGATAGCATCCGGCTTGTTTGCATTTTTAGGATCTTCCTTGATTTGAGCGATGATGATGTGCTTTTCTTTTTCAACATCTTCAGCAGGAACAACATCCTTTGAAAGATACATAGGATTGATAGCCGCAACCTGCATTGCAACATCTCTTGCAGCTTCATATGCAGTTTCGTCATCAAGACTTCCTTCCGCTTCAACCAAAACGCCGATTCTTCCCTCACCGTGAGTATATGAGCAAACATTTCCTGCAACTCTTGCAATTCTTCTGATGTTCATATTTTCACCGATTTTAGCAATCAAAGCCGTCAAAGCTTCGCCAACATTTTGATTTGCATCAAACGGCAATGCTTTCAAAGCTTCAACATCTGCAGGAGCTTTTTCAGCAACAATCTTTGCAATTGTCGAAACAAATTCCTGGAATTCAGCATTTTTTGCAACGAAGTCTGTTTCGGAGTTTACTTCAACCAAAACACCAATCTTCTTATCGTCTGTCAAGTATGCTTTAACTATACCTTCCGAAGCAATTCTGCCTGCTTTTTTAGCAGCAGTTGCCAAACCTTTTTCTCTCAAATATTCAATTGCTTTATCCTTGTCACCGTCTGTTTCTGTAAGAGCTTTCTTACAATCCATCATACCGCAACCGGTAAGTTCCCTCAATTCTTTAACATCTTGAGCTGTGAATGCCATAATTTTATCCTCCCAATATATAAAATAAAGGACAATCACAGCCTTATAAAAGACCAAGACTGCCCTTGTTTATCAACTAATTATTCTTCAGTTGTTTCAACTGCTTCTTCAGCATCAGCAACCGGAAGAGCATCTTCTCCCTGTCTGCCTTCGATAATTGCGTTTGAAATTGTTGATGCAATCAATTTAACGGCTCTGATAGCGTCATCATTGCCCGGGATTACATAATCAACTTCTTCGGGATCACAGTTTGTATCAACAATAGCTACAACCGGAATACCAAGCTTTTTAGCTTCTGCGATTGCAATCTTTTCTTTTCTTGGGTCAACAACAAACAATGCACCCGGAAGTTTCTTCATATCTTTGATACCACCGAGATACTTCTCGAGCTTGTCTCTTTGTCCCTTAAGGTTGATAACTTCTTTCTTCGGCAATAAATCAAAAGTGCCTTCCTCTTCCATCTTGTTGATTTGGTTGAGTCTTTCAATTCTCTTTTGAATTGTCTTGAAGTTTGTCATCATACCGCCGAGCCATCTTGCGTTGACATAGTACATACCAACTCTTTCAGCCTCTTCTTTGATAGAGTCTTGAGCCTGCTTCTTTGTACCAACGAACAAAATGTCCTCGCCTGCAGCAGCTATATCTCTGATGAAGTAATAAGCTTCTTCAACCTTTTTAACTGTTTTCTGAAGGTCGATGATATAGATACCGTTTCTCTCTGTGAAGATGTATTCAGCCATTTTAGGGTTCCATCTTCTTGTCTGGTGACCGAAATGTACGCCGGCCTCCAACAACTGTTTCATTGAAATTACATTTGACATTATTATTTCCTCCTTGTTTTTATTCCTCCACCTTTTTCATTTCCCCGAAAAAACCCGTTTGGGCAACATTTTTCGGAAATCAAAAGATGTGTGTAATGCCAATATGCCTTAACCTCGTCAAGACACCGTATCATTTTAACACTTTTTTTCTCTCTTGTCAAGTTTTTTCGTTATTTTTATTGACAAATTCTTTTAAATATGTTATTATGTCTGGGTGTTATGCGGATATGGCGGAATTGGCAGACGCGTATGGTTCAGGTCGTGTCATATCGGTGAAAAATTATTGAAATCGGTTTAGCCGTTTTCATATTTGAGGATTAAGCGGTTATGCTCCTCCTCGGGGTTGCCTCTTCCGTGTAAAATTTATGAGGTTATAATTTAATATGCGGATATGGCGGAATTGGCAGACGCGTATGGTTCAGGTCCATATGAAAGCAATTTCATGCAGGTTCAAGTCCTGTTATCCGCACCA
>CAZGZZ010000013.1:0-33703 GCA_964530315.1 uncultured Lachnospiraceae bacterium | reverse complement strand
GTGCATCTTTTGTGGAATACATAAATACAATAAGAGTTGCGGAGGCACAGTCGCTAATATCGTGCACAACCTCAAATTTCGTTGATATTGCCGCATCGGTGGGATTTGAAAGCTTGAGTAGGTTCGGTAAGGTCTTTAAACAAATATCATCAATGACACCGAGTGAATACAAAAAACATATAAAAGAAGAAAAAAACCAAAGATAAATATAAACAGATGAAAAAATATTATTTGATGTTCTTTCATCTGTTTTTTTAATGGAAATAATTGACTGCGGCTTTTTCGGTATGAGGGTGTTGACCTCAAATAACGACAAAAACATTCGGCACAAAATACGACGAATTTTTGTTGTGAAAAACGCAAGATTTAGGTAGAAAAAGAATCGGCGTTTGTAATATAATGATTATACAATAGTTATAGTAGTACAATGGAAAGAGGGGAACATAATGAAAAAATTTATCAGTTTTATTATGGCAATCGGAATATCGCTTGGCTGTATGAACTTTGTTTATGCACAGGAAACGGGTATTGATGTATCTTCGATTGAAAATAAGTTTGCGGCAATGGATATATCCTTGGGGGATATGTTTAACGGAGACACCATATCCCGTGGCGATTTCGCAAGATTAATGATTGAATATTTGAACTTAACTCTTGATAATGCGGAGGAATATACCAGATTTATAGATGTTGACACAAGCCATAAGGCAATCGGAGCTGTCAATCGCTTATATGATTTGGGATATATTTCGGGTTACGGAGAATATAAATTCTATCCCGACAGAAATATTACATATGCGGAGGCGTTGAGCATAATGGTGAACGCTTTCGGCTACAAACATCTTGTTCAAAACAGCGACAATTGGCTTGGCAGTATATCAAAGGTAGTCTCCGATTTGAGTATTACGGACGGAGTTGCGTTTGATATAACAGATTCGGCAAAAAAACCGCAGCTGCTTAAAATTTTGGATAATGCTCTTGAAACGGAGGTTATGACCGTAAGTTTCGGCAATACAACCGATACGACTTTGGTAATCGAACAATTTCACAAAATACATATTGAACAGGGCGTTGTGACAGGAAACAAATTCACATCACTTGCTTCGAGAAATGAGGGTATAAATGACAACATTCTTTATATCAACAACAAAGAAATTGTTTTCCGAAATGATTACAGTGATTATTTGGGATATCACGCAAAATGCTACTATAAAGATGACAATGATGAATTTGAAGGTTTATATATAGAAAAAACAAAAAGAAACAACTCACTTGAACTTGATGGTGAGGAGGTTGAGGGATTTGATTCAAAATATCTGTCCTATACCGATGAAACGGGAAAATCAAGAAGATATGCTCTTGATAATATTAAAATCATCTCGAACGGTGTTGCATATACAGAATACGGACAGCCCGAAAGCATAGTATTTACAAATGCCGTGGTTAAGCTTTTGGATAATGACAACGATGCATCGTATGAGGTTATGTTTATAACGGAATATCAAAGTTATTTTGTAAGCAGTGTTGACACCGTGAACGAAACAATAACCGATAATGAAAACTCAAGACAATTAAATCTTAATTCCACAACCTACGATGTTATTATATATAATGAAAATTCCGAACCGATAACAATCAACGAAATTGAGAAAAATACCGTTGTTTCGGTTATGGAAAGTAAAAATGCATCGGGCACTGTTTTAAAAACCGTATATGTGGTAGATGATGTTGTATCGGGTAAGGTGACTGCTGTAAGTCAGGATAACGAATACAGAGTTTCCGACAAATATTATAAGAAAGCATCAACTTGTGTGCAGAATATTCTTGTCGGTCAGCAGGTAACATTCTATCTCGGCAAGGATGGAAGAATTGTTGCAAGAACCGCAGAAAATCTCGGAGGAATATTTGCAATTCTTTACAAAATATATGAAGATGAAGATAACGAGGACAGAGTTCATCTGAAATTATATACACAAAACGGCGAATTTGAAGACTATTATGTTGAAAACAAGGTTATGATTGACAACTCATCAGCAAATGCGAAAAAAGCAGTGCTTGAAAGCTTGATGAGCGAAGGTCAGGTACTCATTTTTGAAAATAACGGTGAAAAAATCAAAAAAATAAAATTGCCGAAGCCGGAAAGTGCGGACAGAGGCGAGTTCAGATTGCTGGCAAGCGGAACAAACAACCTGTCAGTAAGAGGAAACAACGGAGCGAATGTTCTTGCGGGTAAGGTTGCGACCGAAAAGGGCAAGACATCGGTTATACTTGCACCGTCTGATCCGTCGGAGCGTGATGCATACGGACTTTTTGATTTTGCAATGATTGAAAATATGAGAAACAAAACATACAAAATTTACACAACATCAAATGAGAAATTAAATTTTGGGGATTTTGTTGTTTTGTATGATGCGGCGGTAGCAATTATTAATGATGACTCGGATATTTATGTTGTTGAGAAAAATTCGGAGGGGTTGACAGCCGACAACATTCCGGCAAAAATTCTAACCCTTTCATCGGCAAAGAACGGTTTGTCGTCCGAGTTTATCGTAAGCGATTTTTTGGATATGTCATTGACAGCGGGATATGCAAATGCACCGATAAGCAAAATTCAGGGTGTAGATATCTCGGAAATCGACTGCGGCGATACTGTTGCAGTTGCAACAAACGCACTCGGTGAAATTACGAGAATTGAAAAGGTATATGATTACGACGACCCAAACAATGCAAGAGCCCGTTTCAGGGTTGACAACAATTTGGTTGATACCTGTCATTACTATCCCGAAAAGTATGTGGATATGGGAAGACTGATATTCTCAACCATCGATGATACGACAGCAAACTTTATACAGTTTAACACAACCGTATATCAGTCGCAGGGAGATTGGATAAACAATGAAAATGTAGGCTGGCAGAAAGAAATTTCAACTATGAACACGAATACAATTATTGTTTATAACGGTAAGACAAAAACAACCAAGAAAATAACAAGAAACGAGCTTGGAAACTATATTGGAAAGAAAGCAGTGATTCGTATAAATCAGTGCTTGATGCAGGAGGTAATCATATATGAATAAATTGCTTAAACTCGGAATTGTTTGCACAAGCATAGTCAGCTTGAATGCTGTGGCATTTGCACAAATCCAAACCGATTTTGAAAATACATATTACTTAAAGGTAAAGTATTTGAGTGATGAAACAATAAAAAAAGCAACAATTCAGGTTCTTGATGATAATAAACCGTATCCCATTTATGTTGGGGAAACAAAAAATATTACACACAGCGATGAGGACGGATACACAGCGACATTTGAAAAGTTCAAGCTCAACGACAGACTTTTGGACGGAACATATAAAATAAAGGTTGGAACCGGCGGAAGCACCGAAGAGACAACCTTCAATTTTGAAAACACTCCGGCAAAGATAAGAGCTATGCAGAGATTAAAGAATGCGGCAACGGAGCAGGCATTTAAAGACTGCATCGATGGGGATTATATATTCTTGGAAATCGATGCTGATAAATATGAAGCACTCGGAAATTTACAGACAAAGTTTGTAAATGCGTTGTTTGCGGATTTGGAATTTGACGATTCAGCTGTGACGGCTGAAAACCTTGCGGCACACAAGGCCGTTTTGACATCTTGTATCGACAAGATGTATGAATTGGTGGATTTAATGAAAACAAAGGGAAATCTTCCCGATGCTGTCGATAATTTGCAGATTATTACTCTTGACAAAACATATTATGATAAATTGACCGACAAAACAAAGCTTATTCAAATATACAGCTCATACAACATAGAAAACAGCGAGCACATAAATCTTTCCGATGTTCAAAAGAAATTCGGCGGAGCTTGCTTGTGTGCGGTTATAGCAACCTGTGACTATAAAACTGCGGAAAATGCACTCAAGTATTACGCAAATCAAGGAATAATATCACATCCTGATACAAGCTATTATGATTTAATTACCTCGGATTTATATAAAAGTGAGGTTTTTGACAAACTGAAAGCAAAAAATATTACAGATTATAATCAGGTTGCAAGCCTCTTTGAAAGTATATCCCAAAGTGTATATGAAGAATATTACGAGGATGATACTCCGAGCCCCGAACCGGGAGGTCACGGAGGCGGTGGCGGCGGAATAATTGTCGCAAAGCCGAGCGATGAAGACACAAAGGAAGAAGTTAAGGAAGAGAAAAAAGAACCGGACATAAACAATAATAAATCAACATTTCCCGATACGGACAGCGTTTCGTGGGCAAAGGAGGCAATCGAAGCTCTTGCGAAGGATGGTTGTATTTCGGGCGATGAAAACGGAAACTTCAAACCGAACAATAAAATCACAAGAGAAGAATTTGTTAAAATAGTTGTTACGGCTTTCGGAAAATATGACGAAAGTGCAACGGCTGATTTCAAGGATGTGAACAGTGATGCATGGTATTATTCATACATTGCATCGGGAGTTAAAAATGGAATTATAAACGGAATATCGGACGGATATTTCGGCGTCGGAGAAAACATCACAAGAGAGGATGCGGCGGTAATTCTCAACAGAGTTTACAATAACAATTCTTCATCGGGCGAATTGAGCTTTGAAGATAATGATATGATTGCCGATTATGCGGTGCAGGCAATTAAAAACCTAACCTCAATCGGTGTTATAAAGGGAATGGATGACGGAAAGTTCTATCCGAAGAATAATTTGACAAGAGCAGAGGCGGTTACTCTCATATATCGTTTGAAAAATCTTGTTAAATAGGAGGGGATTTGAATGAAGAATAAGACTTATGCGGCGTTATGCTTGATTTTTTCAACCTTAATCACTATGATTGTGCCGGTACAGGCGGAGGAAAAATCCGAAAATATGTTTATAAACGGCGGATTTGAAGAAAGTTTAAATCACGGCTGGTATGTTGAAAGAATGGTTGACTACGAAAGGGTGACTAATAATCCTCACAGCGGAGAATATTGTTCGAGAAATGTCAAGGACTATGCCGGTGAAAGATATTGTCAAGATTTTGTACTTGTTCCGGGTGAAACTTATGATTATTCATTTTGGGCAAGAACAGAAAAGGGACACGGTCAGGCACAATTGCAGGTAGGTGTTCGTTACGGGCACTTGACACAGGATACATGGGACTCCAAAACAGGTATAAGCAATGTTGCACATGAAAATTTTGTGACATACGGCGAGGAATGGACTCAAATAAAGGGAACATTCACATATACGGGTTACGACCAATACGGAAAGAAGCTGACAGCACACAATGTTCAGTTCAATGTTACACCGAATCCCAATATTTGGACAGACCCTCCGCTTGTTTCGTATTTTGACGATTTTTCTCTTGTTGCAAGAGGAAATGTCAAGGAAAGTGCGGAATTTTTGCCGGAAACCTACAATTGGGCAGAAGACCCGATACCACAGAAAAAAGAGCTTGAAGATGTAAAGTTCAAGGACATTGAAAACAATTGGGCGGCATCGACAATCGAAGCACTTGCGGGTGAGAATATAATAAACGGTATGGATGAAAACACATATGCTCCCGACAAGAATGTTACAAGGGCGGAATTTATAACTCTTATAATGAACACCTTTAACATTTTGAGAAACACAAAAAATTCGGGATATAATGATGTTTCGCCTGATGCGTGGTATGCAAATTCGGTTGCAATGGCAAAAAATCTGAATTTGATTTCGGATAAGCTTATAGAAAACAACAATTTCTATCCCGACCAAGCACTGACAAGAGGTGAAGTAAGCTCAATCATTGTGGCATATGCTAATATAATCGGTGCCGAAATCGGCAGAGAAGCAAACAGCTTTACCGACAGTGACAAGTTTGGAATATGGGCGGAGGAAATAGAAAAAGCCTCGGCACTCGGAATTTTAAAGGGTTATCCAGACGGAAGCTTTTTGGCGGGTAAAAATATAACAAGAGCGGAAATTGCCGAAGTTGTCAAGAAAATGCTTGAATTAAAGGGTAGAAGATATTTCTATGTTGACCCGACAGAGGGCGACGATGAAAATAACGACGGAACATTCCAAAAGCCGTATAAGAGCATATATAAAGCACAGGAAGCCGTAAGAGCCAATAACTCCGAAATGTACGGAAATATTTATGTTTTTTTGAAAGCCGGAGAGCATTATATGAATAAAACACTCAATTTGTCGAGTGAGGATTCGGGAAGCAACGGATATAACATTATTTATACAAGCTATGGCGACGGAAAAGCATTTTTGAACGGCGGCGAATCCAAAAAATACAATTGGGAAATGTATGACAGTAAAAAGAACATATACAGAACCTATGTCGGAGCGTTGAATACAAGACAGATGTATGTCAACGGTATCAGAGCCATAAGAGCAAGAAGTGAAGAAAAGCTTAAAAATTATTCCGTTGATTTGGGTCAGGAATATCAGGCAATTACAAAGAGTATGTGGATTACGGAGCTTTCCGACATAACAAATGTGGAAATCGTGCATAACGGAACATTCTATTGTAATTACCGTGTTTTGATAGATTCAATCAAAAAAGACGGCGATGTTGTAAGAATTAAATACAATGAAAAGTTTATGAACCGTTCAAGAACCGAATCGATGATATATTTCGGAACTCATTTGTGGGTTGAAAATGCGTATGAATTGGTTGACAGCGAGGGCGAATGGTTCTTGAGCAAGGACGGATATCTTTATTACATACCCAGAGCATGGGAAAATATCGATGAAGCGTTAATAACTTTGCCGACAACCGAAACTCTCATTAACGGTGCGGGAAAAATAACCGATGACGAATACAACCCGATTCATAATTTAACTTTCAGAAATATTGAATTCGGTTATACAACCGGCGTTCGTCAATTCGATGAAAGAGGCGGTTTGCCTTTGTGTCAGGATGCATTGCTTTTGCCGAGACTAAACGGAGGACAATCAGACCTGTCTATGGGTGATATTGAAATTATCACGGCGGCGGTTCAGTTTAATAATGTATCTTATCTTGACTTTGAGGAATGCACATTTAAGAAAATCGGTAATGGCGGCTTGAATGTTGTCGGTGGAATTCAGCACAACAATATAACAGCAAATGAATTTTACGACATAACAAGCAACGCAATGCAGATAGGAAATCCTTTGAGTGCGGATGCAACGACATCGGATGCTGCGGAAAACGAATCATTCCCAATGGATAAGCGTTATTACAAAGCGGATATCAATATAACCAATAACTATATCCACGATACTGCGGTTGAATTTTTGTCGGCAGGTGCAATGGCGGTTACAAATCTGCAATACTCAAATATCAGCAATAACGAGATTTTCAGAACAAGCTATTCGGGTATGCATACGGGATACGGATTTTCCGCAAGACCGTTTAACCTGTATTATCAAACATCGATAGACCATAACTATATTCATAAAACAAATCTTTTGAAATATGAAATGTTCGACGGTGGTGCGGTTTATCATATGTCAACAACATACGGTGACCCGAGAAAGTCGGAAACACTTGATGGAAGAAATAAAATTTCTTATAACTACTGCGAAGATCAGGGCGGTACGGTTAATAACATCTATCTTGATGAGGGTGCCGGCTGGATGGAAATTTCTCACAATGTGTTCAATACCGACAGAGGTTTGCCGTGGACATACGGAGTTATCACAACGGGAAACAAAGGTAAATGCAACATTTTAACAGACAACTATTTGTGCGACGACAGTATGACGGTTGCCGGAAAGAAGATAGAACCATATACCGAATGGTATGAAAAGACAAACGGTGTTATCGGAGATGATGATATGACACACCCCGATATGACGAGAGTCGGTCCTCAATACATTATCGGCGATGATATGAGCAAGTGGGATGCGGGTGCACTTGATATAGTTGCAAATGCAGGTATCGAAGAAGAGTATATAGACAATTTCCACGAAGAATTCCAGGATTTTGAGATTGTTTATAATGATGACGGACATATGAATGACGGAGATAATCATCCCGACTATCTCCCGGCAATATATGACATAGAAACAGGCGAAGAAACAGAAATCAAAATAAAAGCCAAGAACCGTAAGGGAACAGAGGGATATATCTCACCCGACAGAATTCAGATATATAACAAAACTCCCGATATCGTCGAAGTGACAGACTACAACAAGGTTAAAGGCTTGAAGCCCGGTAAGGCGGATCTTTCGGTAAGAATTATCTGCGGAAGAAACAAGGATGTGGTTGATGATTTCCCCGTTAATGTGTATGTTGATGATGAGATTGCATTCTTCCCGGGAAGTGAGAACCCGATACTCTATATCAACGGTTCGGGTGGTGATGTTAAAGCTCTTACAGGTGATAATATCGAAATGAATGTCACACTTACAACAAAATTCGGAAGAACAATAAAAGCTCACGAATTTAAGGCAACATCTTCAAATGAAGAATTTGCTTCCGTTGATGAGAATGGCGTTATACATGGATTGAGCGAGGGAAATGGCGAAATTACATTTGATGTTGTTTGGGGCGCAAGCAGAAAGACAAGACAGTATAAAAAGAATTTCAAAATTGTCGATCACGAAATGTACAGCGATTTCGATAAATCACAGATAGTTGAAGCCGATGACGACTTTATTAATCTTGCAAATTGGAATTATACATATCCGAGCGGTATTTCGGATGTTAAGGAGCAGTATGAGAACGGCTTTAAGGTTGCGACAAGAGATGTTGCGGTTTATACAAAGGAAAAGTTCAACAATAAGTTGCTTCACTTCAAGATGAAGATTAATTACGCCGGAGGCGGTTGGCCGAGTTTGGCATTGAACTGCGGCGACACAACAACAAACCTCATAAATGAATATGTGTTCACATTCTATCCGACTTGCCTTGAATGGCAAAGATTTAACGATGGTAAGAGAACAGTTCTTTGGGGTCAGGGAAATCCTTGGGACGGAACGCACGAGGTTTACGGCGTCAGACCGGGAGCAAAGATAGAATACAACAAGGAATTGGATGTCGGTATCGGAGTATTTGATGTTCCCGAGGGCGTCAGAGTTGTATGCTATATAGACGGATTGAAGATTTTTGACCAGATTGATTACAAGAACAATGAGCAATTCGGTGTTAAAGATGCAAATGTATTAAGCGGCGGCGGATATTTCGGAATACACGCAAGCAGTAATTCGGATAATATTGAAATTTTCAAGCCCGATACAAAATAATTGAAAACAGTATTTTGTGAAAGGAACGGATGAAATGAAAAAAATAACCACTATTTTTCTGGTTACGGCAATGCTTTTTGGTATAATGCCTGCGTATGCGGCAAACGAATGGCTGTATGAGGGTGCGGATTGCATCATAAAAAATTATGATGATAAGCAGACCTTTGCAAAGGATATGAAAGCCGAACCTGCACACGCATTTTCGGGTGTCAGCTGGGTTTCGGGAGAAAATTCCGGAAACGGCACGGGTGCGGTGCAGTTTGCAGCACAGGATTATGCATATGAATCACCGAGCTACTATATTTCACCGATTGAGGGAAGAACATATAAATTCTCTATGGATGTAAAGCCTGTGGTTGACTTTGTTACAGATAAATTCAGCCTTTGGCTTTCATCCAAAAAGGATGACGGCACAAATACATATTTAAGTATAGTGGAATGTGTGGAGGATATTGATTTCAAGAAAAATCAATGGACAAATGTCAGCGGGTATTTTACATGGGACGGAATGATTAACGGAGAAAAGGTGAAATCGGAAAATGTCAGTGTAAAATTCCAGATAGGCACAGCAGGTATCGGAAGCTTTTCCGAAGCAACGGGAAGCAGTGATATTCCCATTCAATATTGTTTCGATAATTTTGAGCTTTGTCCGTACATACCGGATTTAAAAGTTAAGGTAATGGGAAATTATGATGCCGGAGAAACGGTTCTTGTAAAATGCTCATATGACTTTTTGGACGAAAATTTATACAGCGAGTTTTTGGGCTTTGATAAAGCCGTAATTAATGTGTTGGCGGACGACAAAATAATAAAAGAGGTAACGGCAAAGGAAACAGTCGTTGAGCTTACCGACGAATATATAGGTAAGAAAATTTCTTACGAGATATCACCCGTTGTCTATGGAAAACAATTGGAAACGGTTAAGATTGACGCAGAATCGGTAAAAAGAAAAAATAACAGTTTCAAAGTTAATTTTGACAACAAGCTGATTGCCGGCGATGATGATGTCGTAACGGGCAGAGTAGAACAAAACATTTACGATGATACAAACACATATGTTTATATAGCATCGTATAAAAACGGAGTTCTTCAAAATGTAATAACTCCGAAAGAAGAAAAATTTTCGGTTTCTTCCGAGGGTGTCAACGAAGTAAGAGGTTATATCTGGGATGAAGATATGACACCGTTGAGCACAGAGGTTTCAATAGCTGAAGAGCAAAACAGTATTGCTGTTTTTGTCGATTCGCAAAATGGCAGTGATGACAATGACGGAAAAGTCAATACCCCTTTCAGAACTGTTAAAAGAGCGAAAGAAGAAGCAGCAAAGCTGATTGCCGAACACAGCAACCAAACGAATATAAGATGGAATTATGAAAATAGCGTCTTGACGGTCAGCGGAAAGGGAAAAATGCCCGATTACGAGGTTGGTTCTGCACCCTGGGAGAAACACAGAAACGAAATACGCACACTTGTCATTGAAGACGGTGTGACAGGTATAGGAGCAAATGCATTTTACGGATACAATAACATTAAAAATGCAATTATGCCGAAAACGCTTACAGGTATAGGAGCAAATGCATTTTCGGGATGTAACAAACTTTCGGCTGTTGTTCTTCCCGATTCTGTGACAACTGTTGAAACGGGAGCGTTCGGCGAAGCTACTGCGGCTTGCGTAAGTAAGACTTCAAGCTTTGCAAATGCGGACGGATTTAAAACCTATACAGCAGGAGCTGTCGGCGATGTGGCGATAAACATATCGGGCAGAAAGACCGTCAGCTGGGCGGTTTATGGCGAAGATACATTGGTATTTAGCGGAACAGGTGCAATGAAAAATGATTATTCAAATGTGTCTAATATTCCGTGGAATGCCTACAGTAAAACTCTTGAAACAGCTGTTGTTGATTACGGAATAACAATGATTACACAGGGCTTGCTCACATCGGATAAGGGAACAACTTATCCGGCAATGCAAACAGTTATCATAGCGGACAGCGTAATTCAAATGAGAAATAACGAGGTTGCCGGATGTACTGATTTGAAGAGATATGACTCTTCAAATACAGTAACGGAAATCGAACACTGGGTTATGAACGGTACGGGTATAGAAGAGCTTTACCTGCCCGGAACATTGAAAAAAAGATCCGGTCTTGGTGTCAATTTCGGCAGTCTCGGCAATTTGAAAATCTTGATTTTGGACGAGGGATTTGACGCATTGCAAACAGATGCATCGGGCGAATGGTATTCCTTTATCAGAGAAGCCGGTCAGCTGAAAAGCATTACATTTCCGAAAAGCGTGACAAGGGTAGGCGAATATTCATTCTCAAGAATTTCAAGACTTGAAAAGATAGAATTTTTAAATCCAAATACTGTAATTTCGGATAATGCATTCTACATTTGCGGAGAAAATATCACGGTACGGGGATATAAAGGTTCGACAGCCGAGGCTTTTGCGGCAAAGAAGGGATATAAATTTGAAGAAATAACATCCTCCTTTGCCTTAACAAAAGACAGCGACGAAATAAGCTCACAAGGGACGATAGGCATAGATAAAATATACATTATGCTAAAATCCGGAGAACATTTTATAGATGAAACCCTGAATTTTGATTTCACGGATTGCAGTGAAACAATAGATGTCATATATACAACCTACGGCGGAGGCAAAGCTGTTTTGACGGGCGGAGTAAAGCTTGATAATTCAAAATGGGAAACAGCCGATTTGCAAAAGGGAATATATAAAAATTATGTCGGAACGGAATTGAAATCAAGACAATTCTTTGTTGACGGAGTTCGTGCAAACAGAGCAAGAAGCAACGGTGGATTTACAAATTACGAGGTTGATACAAACGGTTATTTGTGTGATGATGAAGAGCTTTTGGAATTTGCACATCCGGAGGATTTGGAAATTTTAATTCATGTGGCTTGGACAACGCCGAGATGCGGAGTTGAACAGATAACACGGGAGAACGGAAAAGTTCGGGTCAAGATGAAAGAAAAGGCTTGGAATATTCTCTGGGGAAGATCACAGGAAAGCTTCCAACAGTGTAGGCCGAACAATCCGTATTATTACGAAAATGCCTATGAACTTCTTGATGAAGAGGGCGAATGGTATTTGAATTCTCACGACGGATATTTGTATTACAAGCCGAGAGCTTTTGAAGATTTAAAAACAGCCGAAGCGGTAATTCCCGTGACGGAAAAGCTTATTCATATCGAGGGTACAAAAACTCTCGGAGTTCAAAATATCACTTTTGATAATTTGGAATTTGCATATACAACATGGATGCGTCCGAGTACAGACGCAGGACATTGCAGTAACCAGAATAACACAATCTGGGACGGCGACATTGATGATATGGATAAAATCTATTATCCCGACGGTGCAATAGAGGTAAAATGTGCGGATAACATTGATTTTACAAACTGCACATTTACAAAGCTCGGAACAATTGCACTAAAGGTTTATGGAGGAATACATAATATTGATATAGTAGGCAATGAATTTTATGATTTGTCGGCGGCGGCAATTGTTGTCAGTGAAAGATTTGCGGAAGCACAGACAACCGCCGATGACAGATATGTCAACCGAGACATTAAAATTTCAAACAATCTTATTCACAGTATAGGAAATGATTTTCACGACAGTGCGGCACTGACAACAGGTTATGTTATGAATACTGAAATTTCAAATAATGAAATATTCAATACCCCGTATTCGGCAATGCACCTGGGATTTGTGAAAAATGAAAATTATATCAGCGGTTTGTTAATTGAGGGCAACTATGTTCACGATTATATGAAAAAGATGACAGACGGAGGCGGCATATATTTATTTTCAAACACCGCAGGAAGTGAATCAAATCCAAATATAATAAGAAGAAATTATGTCGGCAGAGGTTGGCACGGAGTCACCGCATTTTGTATTGATTACGATGTTTCCGATGTTACATTTGAAAATAATGTGAATGATTCGGTCAACAATCGGAACAATCTTGACGATTATGCCACGGAATGGTCAAAAGGCTGGATTCCCCGTGATTTTGGAATAGGCGAAACAAACAGAAATTTGACATTTATCAATAATTTCGGAACAAACGGATACAAAGTGAGCGAAAACGCTCAAAACTGTACGGTGAAAAATCATACCGTAAGTGAATTCGGAGTTTGGAATGATACAGCAAAGGACATAATAAGAAATTCGGGAGTTCTTGATGAATATTTATCGGAAATGACCGATTTTCCGAGAGAGATAGAAACGGCAGGAAGCATAGAGCTTTGTGTCGGCGACGAACAAAAGATTTCTTTCAATGCGTATGATGAAAATGAAAATTTATATACCGCTCCGATTGAATGTTATTACTACAGTCTTAACGATAATATTGTTTCGATTAAAGAAAATAATGTTTTGGTTGCAAAAGCCTGTGGCGAAGCAACGGTTAAGGCGGTATTCAGATGCGGAACCGTATTGAGAGAAAGAATGATAACGGTGACGGTAAAATGAAAGGGATGAAGAAATGAAAAAAATTACAGGTATTGTGCTTTTGATTTGCTTGCTTTTGGGAACCGGCTGTATTTCATTTGCATCTGGCGAGGCTGAATATCCTTGGATTTATGAAGTGTTTGACAATTCCTCAATGGGAAAGGTCAAAACCGATGGAGCAAATTTGTCGGTGTCGTCGGGAGCATTAAAGGTCAGAGTCGGCTCAAACATTATGAATGGCGGCGGCGGATATAAAATAGGTGCACAGCTTGAAAACGGAAAAAAGTATAAGCTTTCGTTTTTGATTAAGCTTGAGGATGGTGCAAATATTCCGAGACAAGGTTCAAAAAATAATTCATATAATTCCGCAGGCGATATTTCAAAGCTTTACGGAAAAATCAAAGAGGGAAGCTCCGTTAAACAGACTCTTGATTTCGGAGAAGCCACATACTGGAGCAATGCGGCGTTTGTCAAGGTTGAGCAGGAGTTTACATATGAGGGCACAGGAGGAGAAGTAAATATAAGCTTGCGTGTCGGTGAAAACACCGATATGGGAGGAAAAAATCTCCAGGGTGAAGCGGCATTGATATATTATCTTGATGAGATAACGCTAATCCCCACAGCCGAAAATGCCTTGATTGAAAATCTTGCCTGCGACTATGTTGAAGACGAATCAAATATGATGAAAATGTCTTATGACTTTTTGGGAACAACCACCGACAACAGTCTTTCCGTATTGATGACAGAGAATAACGACAGTTGGAAGTTCAACAAAATTCTTTGTGTCGGAGAAAGTGAACATAAATTCCAAATCCCAACATCGCTAAACGGCAAAAAATGCAAAGTGGTTGTTTATCCGGCAGACGGAACAAATCCCGGAGCTGTATGCGAAACTGTTATAGAGCAGTTGAATTTGAACATTGTTCAGAGTGTCAATATTGCAGATGATACAATAACTGCAGAGGTCAAGCTGTGTTATCCGAGCTTGAAAAAGATAATAGTGTTTATATGTCAATACAATGATGAAAATGAAATGCTTGACATCGATTATGAAGCGGTGGAATGTGATGAAAATATTGTTAAAACCGTTACATTAACACCCGATGTTAACGAGGATATGCAAAAAACAAGGTTATTTGTATGGGAAGGAAGTGATTTCAAGACATCTCAAATGCTTTCGTTGGTTGATGAAGTTGTAGTGGAAAAAGAGTAAAAAGAAAGGATGATTATTATGAAGAAAATGAGAAAAACCGCATTGTTCTTGGCTTGTGTGACATTACTCGGAGCAGTTTCGGGATGTTCGGGAAGCAAGAAAACCGCAGACGGCGAAAAAATGACAATCAGATGGATGGGATTCCCTATTGACGGAACGGGAAAACCCGATACAGAGATTGAAAAGTATATCGAAGAAAAATTCGATGTTGAAATTGAACCGATATTTATAAGATACGGTGAATATACCGATAAAAAGCCGATGATGCTTGCAGGCGATGATATTCCCGATATCATTTATGAATTTGACCCAAAGAATGTAAAGCAGGATGCCGATCAAGGCTTTATTGCGGAAATTCCTTACGAACTTATAAAGGAAAACGCACCTGACATTTACAATATGATTAACGAGGAAGAGCCGAGAGTATGGTCATATTCAAGAGTTGACGACAAAAACTACGGTATTCCGAATTTGAGCCATGAGGGAAACAATGTCACAATCGGTATTTGGAGAAAAGATTGGCTTGACAATGTCGGAATCAGCAAGGTTCCGGAAACAATCGACGAGGTTGGAGAAGCACTTTATAAATTTACTCACAATGACCCCGACGGCAACGGAAAGAATGATACCTACGGAATGACAGGTGCAACCGCTTGGAACTCAATGTTTATCAATGTGTTCGGAGCATACGGTGCAATGCCGTTCAACTGGGTTAAAACAGATGACGGAAAGTATATCTACGGCGGCTTACAGCCCGAAACAACAGAAGCTTTGAAAACTCTTGCAAAGTGGTATTCGGAAGGACTTATCCATCCTGACTTTATCAGCGATGCTTTGAGCGGAACGGCAAAGGATAAGTTTGCAAACGGCAAGATTGGATATCTTGACGGTCTCGGCGGATATTACGATAAGACAGATTCAACAGCAGTTCAAAATCTTACAAAGGAACTAAATCCGGGAGCTGAAGTGGTTGATTCTCACCCAACAAAAGGCCCTGACGGAAAGAGCGGCGGCTTTATTTGGGGTTCTGCGGCTCACATTGTTGCATTCGGACAGCACCTTGAAAAGGACGAAGCAAAACTGAAGAAGATACTTGAAATTCTCAACACAATGGTAAGCGATGAAGAGGTAATGCTTAATGTCAGATTGGGTAAAGAGGGAACAACCTATAAGCTTGCCGACGGTTCGGAAAGCATTTCGGACGGAGTTGAATTTATCGCTCCTTATGATGATGCAGAATACAGAAAAGAATCGGGTATTGTGAACGATTTCGGTGCACCGACATTCTTTATGCCTGTAACACCATTGCGTTCGGCTTATGAAAAATATACAAACAAAGAAAAAATCAAATTGTATAACGAAGCGGCAGGAGATACAAAGGGAACAACGGATGCATTCCTAAAGCCTGATGTATTGCCGTCATCATCAAAATATTTTGAAACCTTGAGAAACGCTCAAATCAAACTTATGGTTGAAATCATCACAGGTGCAAAGAGTGCAGATGCATATCAGGCAGAATTTGAAAAAACCTGGAACGAATACGGCGGTAAGACATTGGAGGGCGAAACTGTCGAAGTAGCCGAAAATATTGACAACATACTTTCGGAGCTTGGCATAAACTAATTAGAGCTTTTGACGGGTGCGTTCAAAACGCACCCGAAACAGCTGATTTGGAAAGGGTTTGCAAATAATGAGATTTATAAAAAATAAAACAAGCGGCAAAAAATTCAAGTGCGATTTGAATAGACTTGAGCTGTTATTGTTCATACTTCCGGGATTGGCGGCACTTATAATTTTCAACTATGTGCCTATGGGAGGTATTCTTATTGCATTTAAGGACTACAAAATCAGATTGGGAATATTTGCAAGCGAATGGGTAGGTTTGGAAAACTTTGTGTCGGTGTTCGGAAATCTGGAATTTCCCAGAGTTTTGAGAAATACGGTTATGATAAGCCTTTTGAAGCTCATAACAAGCTTTCCCGCACCGATTATTCTTGCCTTACTCATAAACGAAATAAGATGCAAAACACTCAAAAAGACCGTTCAGACAATTTCATATTTGCCATATTTTATGTCATGGGTTGTTTTGGGCGGAATTGTGACAATGATGTTTTCAACGGAAGGACCTGTTAATTACATATTAAAGCTTTTCGGAATGAAGGAAAGCATAGTTTTCTTCGGTGACGAATTCTGGTTCATTGTTATGCTTCTTATAACAAATATTATACAGGGTGTCGGTTGGAGCAGTGTCATTTATCTTGCGGCAATATGCAGTGTCGATGACTCTGTCATAGAAGCGGCGGTCGTGGATGGAGCAGGAAGATTTAAACAAATTATCCATGTTATTCTGCCGGCTATTTTGCCGACAATTGTAACGGTATTTATCCTAAACCTCGGTTCTGTTTTGAATGCCGGCTTTGACCAGATTTATAACTTGTATAATCCGACACTTTATAATGTTGCGGATATTATCGATACTTATAATCTGCGACAGCTCCAGGATATGAATTATGCCGAGGGAACAGCGGTCGGATTGTTCAAATCTGTTGTCGGAATGATATTTGTGTTGGGCGGAAATGCCATTACAAATAAGCTGACAGACAATGAAATGGGAATTATGTAAGGGGGACGGCAAGATGAAAAGAACAAGAGGCGAAAACATATTTAATGTATTCAATATAATATTGCTTATTGCTTTCAGCATTGTGTGCCTGTACCCTTTTTGGTACACTGTGGTGTTGTCTGTAAGCAGTACGGCAGAGGCGGTTAAGGACGGATTGCATTTGTTCACGCCGCACCCGAATTTCAGTGCATACAAACAGGTTTTTGCGGATGACAATATAGTGACGGCATACGGAAACACTATTTTCAGAACGGTTGTCGGAACAGTGCTTGCATTGCTTGTAACTCTTATGTATGCATATGCATTGGTCATAAAAAATCTTCATCTATTGGATAACAGATGGGTCTATATATTGCCTTGCTTGCTGACAGCATACAACACAATTATAGCAAAATCATTTTTTATGTCTGTACCGGAGTCACTACACGAATCGGCAACGCTTGACGGTGCGTCGGAATTTAGAATCTTTTTCGGAATATACATACCGCTATCCAAACCCATTATTATGACACTTCTGTTGTGGATTGCGGTCGGACATTGGAATTCTTGGTATGATGCATTGATATATATCAATGACAATTCAAAAATTCCTATGCAATTATTGCTTCAAAGAATGGTGGAAAACAGCAGAACAACCGTGGTTAATTCATCATTGGACGCAAACGCCGTGACAGTTATGCCGGCAACAATCAGATCGGCTACAATTATTGTTGCGGTACTGCCTATATTGGCTGTATATCCGTTTATTCAAAAATATTTTATGGGCGGAATTATGCTCGGAGCGGTAAAGGGATGATAATCGCAAAGGGTGATTTATCTAATAAAAATAAAAAAAGGAGTGTAAAAAATGAAGAAATTTTTAAGCTTGGTTATTTCTCTGTGTGTGATGCTGTCATTGACGGCACCGGCTGTTTTGGCAGAGGAAGCTTCCTTGGTAGTCAGCGGATATTGGGGAGAAAGTCCCAATCCTGACCTACATTTGAGAGGTGTGGGAAATACGAATCCCGACACAATGCCCGAGGGCATCACAAATCCGTTTATCTGGAAGCTTTACAGCGACGGAGTATTGGAATTTGTGCCTGTGGGAGATTCACAGACAGTAACATGGATTGATTCAAATGACCAGACACCGTGGTATCCGTATTACAGCCAAATTAAAAAGGTTGTATTCGGTGAGGGTGTTAAGTCGGTGGGAGCAAACATATTTGCCCAATCATTTGTTGAAGAGGTTGTTTTCCCCGAAAGCTGTACCTCAATCGGTTCGGCTTTCAGCTGGGTAAGAACACTTAAAAAGTTAAACATACCGAAGAATTTGCAGAACTTGGCGGAAACTGCATTTGCACAGGCAGGATTTTCAAGCATTTCATTACCTCAAACGCTTACATCTGTAGAAAAATACACATTCTTGCAGGCGTCTTCATTGGCGAGTGCAACAATAAACGGTTCGGAAATAAAGCAGGATGCATTTAATAACTGTCATACTCTTACAACCTTGAAATTGTACGGAGATTCTGTTTTAAAAGAAGGTGCTATGAATAACTGTATCAATCTTAATAAGATTGTTGCGGGACCGGATGTTGTTATTGAAGACGGTGCTTTTGTTGAAGGAAACAAAATGTCTGACGGTGAGATTTACGGCGTAAAGGGTTCACCGGCTGAAACATTTGCAAAGAAAAACAATATTAAATTCGTTGAGTTTGACGGAATCGGAACAAGCGGAGAAACCGCATGGGAGGTTGTTGATACTGTATTGACGATCAGCGGCGACGGTGCTATGGCTGATTATGAGCAGAAAAGTGCACCGTGGTATTCATTGTCCGATAAAATCAGAACAATTGTGGTTGAAAATGGTGTTACAGAAATCGGTGACAATGCTTTTTCGGGACTTTCAAATGTGAAAAACACAATTATTTCCGAAGGTGTTACAGCTATCGGAGCAAATGCATTTTCGGGATGCGGCAAGCTTTCGGCAGTTATTCTTCCCGACTCTGTGACAACTGTTGAAGCGGGAGCGTTCGGCGAAGCTACTGCGGCTTGCGTAAGTAAGACTTCAAGCTTTGCAAATGCGGACGGATTTAAAACCTATACGGCAGGAGCTGCCGGTGATGCGGTAATTAACGAATCGGGTAAACAAAACATTACATGGGCTGTTTATGGCGGGGACACATTGGTATTTAGCGGAACAGGCTCAATGGTAAACAATTACAGCGGTGATAATATTTCAAACTTGCCATGGAAAGCATACAGTGAAGAACTTAAAACCGTAGTTGTTGATTACGGAATTACAATGGTTATTCAAGGCTTGCTGACATCCGACGGAGGAAACAGCTATCCTAAAGTTGAAGCAGTTATCATAGCGGACGGTGTAACTCAATTGAGAAACAATGAGGTTGCCGGATGTACTAATTTGAAGAGATATGATTCATCAAATAAGCTTGAAGATATTGAACATTGGGTTATGAGCGGTACGGGTATAGAAGAGCTTTATCTGCCCGGAACATTAAAGAAAAGAAGTGCGAATGTCAATTTCGGCAGTCTCGGTAGTTTGAAAACCTTGATTTTGGATGAGGGATTTGACGCATTGAAAGACGATGTATCGGGCGAATGGTTTTCATTTATAAGAGATGCCGGTGAATTGAAGAGTATTACATTGCCGCAGAGTGTAACAAAGGTTGGCTCATATTCTTTCTCAAGAATATCAAATCTTGAAAGATTGGAATTCTTAAACCCAAATACTGTAATTTCGGAAAATGCATTTTATGAATGCGGAAACAACATCACAGTTGTATGCACAAAGGATTCTAATGTTGAAACCTGGGCAAACGCACAGCTTGAGGCAGGAAAAATAAAGGCTGTTGAAACATATGTCGGAAAAGGATCCATAAACAAAAATCTTACATGGTTTGTTTCGGGCAACGGAGAATTGAAAATCAGCGGTACGGGTGCAATGGATGATTACACATCAGCCGCAGACGCTCCGTGGGCAAATGTGGCAAGCAAGATTACGAGCATTAATGTTGAAGCAGGCGTAACATCAATCGGTGCTTATGCGTTTGCAAATCTTTCAAATGTCACAGAAGCAAAAATTGGCAAAAATGTTGCAACTGTCGGTGAAAAAGCATTCGACGGCCACAGCGAAGATTTTGGAATTATTTGCGAAAGCGATGCTGTAAAGGCATATGCCGATGCAAATTCAATTAAAGTAATTGTAGGCGGAATACTTTCAAACAACAAAGTATCCTGGAAAATTGTCGGTGATACACTCACAATTTCGGGTGAGGGCGAAATTCCCGGAAGCAGTGAACCGTGGAATTCAACCGAAAACGAAACACCGTGGGTAAATGTTGCGGCATTCCAAAATGATATAAACAAAATTGTCATAGAAGAGGGAATAACAACAATTCCTGCTGTAGCATTTGCATCTTGCTTTGGATTAAAGACTGTTTCTTTGCCTGATTCGATAACAAGTATCGGCAATTTGGCATTCCACAGAAGTGTAAACCTTGAATTTTTGGAGCTTCCGGCAAACGGAACATACTATGATGCGGTAGCTCACCCAGGTGATTTGAAGAGAACCGTTATAAAGAGCAAAACATATAACAGAATTGACAATTTGAGCGGTGATTCAAACAGCTCACTCGGCGACTTTACGGTATATTGCTATGCAGATTCCGCAGCATACACACAAGCAACACAGTTAGGTTTGAAAGTTGAAACAATCAAGGCAGAGGGCAAGGAAGGAACAATTGAATGGATAGTGACAAATGACGGTACTCTCGATATCTACGGTATCGGCGATTTGTCAAGCCTCACAACAGCTCCTTGGGCAAACTATGCATCTGAAATCGAAAATGTTTATATTGAAGAGGGTATATCCGGCTTGGGTGCAAATCTTTTCGCAGGAATAAACGGTGCGTATATAGAATTGCCCGATGAAATAACATCACTTTCACAAAATGCAATTACAGCAACAAATTCAACCGTAAGAGTTCCCGTATATGTTGAAACGATTGCAGAAGGAGCGTTTGACACAACAACAACTATCTGGAGCTATAAGAATTCAAAGGCTTTGGCTTATGCAAAGGCTAATTCTCTAACATATGACGAAAGAGAATCGTTGAGAATTCTTGCGTTGGGCAACAGCTTCACGCAGGATTCAACAGCATATTTGTGGAATATTGCAGATGCTTGCGGTGCAGAGGATGTTATTGTGGGAAGAATGTTCCACGCAGGTGCAAGATTGTATGAACATTTGAGAGCCGCAAACAATGAAGAGGGTTATGAGGACTTTTATCTCTATACCGAACAAACTTCACCTAACGGCGAATATGCAAAGGATAAAACAAGTTTTGAATACGGCGTAACAGCAAGAGATTGGGATGTAATCGTTCTTCAGGCTTGGTATCCCGAAGCTTGCTACGGATTGAACGGCGGAATTGAAAACGGAGAGGTTGTAAGCAAGGAATGGCTCAATGAATTGACATCAATAATTAAAGCAAAAGCAACAAATACTGATGTTGAGCTTGGATTTAATATGATTTGGTCACAGGAAAGACAATTGTCAGAATCTGTTCCGAACGACAGCGAAAATAACTTCAACAACAGATTCAACTATGGTTATACGGTCGCTGATTGGGAGTCAATTGTTAGCCAGACAGAAACATATATTGAAAACAACAGTGATTACACATATCTCATTCCTGTTGGAACAGCAATTGAAAATGCAAGAACAAGCTATTTGGCAGGTATCAGAGGAGCAACCTCGGCAGCCGACCTTATGGGCGGTTTGCAGAGAGACAGCGTTCACTTGAACGATATCGGTAAGTATATTGCGGCTATGACATGGGCAAAAATCTTGAAGCCCGAATGGCAAGTTGAAAATATTACATTCGCTCCGGGAGTAACCTACAGCGGAACAACACAAAGGGTTATTGACGAGCACATTCAAAAGGTAGCAAAGGAATCTGTACAAAATGCAATAACCGATTGGAAAACAATAACAAGTTCGGATTATGCATACAGAATTATGAACTATGAAAACGGTAATGTAACTGTTGCTGTTTCAAATGTGGCAAGAAACGCATTGGGTGAGGATAAGTCTGTTGGAGCAAAAATGATTTTTGCCGAATATACACAGGACGGACAACTTGTTAAAGCTTTGCCTATCGATGTCACATTGACTTATGATGAAGTTATCAACGATGAATCGACAGAACTTCACAATGAATACAAAAATAATATTTTCTCTGATAACGGCTTTAGCGTAGCGGACGGAAATGTGGTTAAGGTTATGCTTTGGAACAATCTTACGGGATTGAATCCTTTGTGTGATGCATTTATAAGATAATGGAATTTTGAATTATGGGGTGGTTAATCCCACCCCATAATAATATTTGAAGGGGATATCAAATGAGTAGATTACCGACAGAAAGACAAAAAGAATTTTTAGATTGGGAACTTGGTGTGTTCTTTCATTTCGGATTGAGGACATTCAACGAAATGAAAGATTGCGACAAATTACATCAAAATCCCGAAACATTCAATCCGACAGAATTGGACTGCGAGCAATGGATAAAAACAATAAAGGAGGCGGGAGCAAAATATGCGGTATTAACCGCAAAGCATCACGACGGTTTTGCACTCTGGCCTTCAAAATATACAGATTATTCGGTGAAAAAAGCTCTCTGGAAAAACGGAGAGGGAGATTTGGTTAAAGAATTTGTTGATGCGTGCAGAAAATATGATATAAATGTCGGTATATATTATAATCCGTCTCAATGGGGGATGGAGAATATGGATAACGAAGAATATAATAAATATGTAATCGACCAGGCAAGTGAATTGCTGTCTGATTACGGAAAAATTGATTATATATGGTTTGACGGTGCCGGAAGCGAGGAACACGAATATGATGTTGATAATCTTGTTAAAACAATAAGAACTTTGCAACCGGAAATAATGATATTTAATATGTGGGATCCCGATACAAGATGGATCGGAAATGAAGCCGGACTTTCTCCTATGTATAATACAAATATGGTACAATCCTTGAAAAAGTCCATTTATACAACAGATGAGGACGATTTGAATGAAGAGATGTTTTTGGCGGGAGAGTGTGACTGCTTGATGAGCGGCACAGGCTGGAACTGGTTCTACAATGAGACAAACAACCGATTAAAAAGCGTTGATGAGCTTATGGGAATGTATATGTATTCGGTCGGAAGAGGTTCAAATATGTTGATTAACATAGGACCTGACAGAAGAGGATTGATAAGCGATGAGCACAGGGAAAGATTTCTTGCGTTCGGAAAAGCAATAAAGTTATTGACCGAAAATCCGATTGCGGACAACAGTTGTGTTACATATGAGGGAAACGAATATATCGTAACATTGCCACAGTCGGCATTGGTAAATACCGTAATTCTTGAAGAAGATTATGCCGATGATTACATTGAAAGCTTTGATATCGGTCTTGTTCCCGAATTTAACAAAATATCTCACAGAGTTTTTATCGGTGAAACGGTTGGACACAAGAGAATATGCACTTTCCCGGCTTTGTACAGCGATAAGGTGGTTATACAAACCGATAAAAAGGCATCGCCCGACAGAATAAAAAATATTTTGGTGACATATAAAAATAACGAATGGTAAAAAGATAATGAGGTGCTGACATGGACAAGGATTATGAAATCAATAGGGGAAAAATAATTTCAAAACACGGCATTGCACAACTTCCGAAATGGTTTTGTGATGATTTGGTTGCAATATGCGAGGATGAATACGGTATTTGCGAAATTCAATATTTCAATCAAAAAACTTTGGGACTTGCAAAGGTTTTCAATGCGGATATGTGGGGTGGAATGAAATTTTTCATAAAAAATGACGGCAAGATAAACAGCCTTGAATTGAGTGATACCGTCATTATGCCGTACGGTTTCAAAGGTACTTGGATGTGTCAGGGCTCATTGTTTGAATTTGAACAAAGAGTTTTAAATAATTCCGTTTTGCTGATTATCGAACCGAAAAAATGCGATATGAAAAATTGCAAATTTTCTTTGGAGTTTTATGATGCTTTTTGCACTCTTCCGAGAAAAGATGGCGATTTTCGCTATGTGAGCGATGTTCAAAGAAGCTGGAGCGAATGGGTTTATGAAAACGGATATCTTACCGATTATTATATCGAGGGAATGGGAGAAACTCACATTGCGATTAAGGGCAATGCAAAAACGGAATACAAAAAGCGTGCAAAAGGTTTTATCAAGCATATTATAAATTTTGAATGTATTGTCAATGAAAAAACAGTTATTGCTGTTTCTTTCGACAATAACAAAAATGATTGTCTGAAAAGAGCCGATGACACAATCAATAACTGTGAAAAATATATCGCTTGTCAAAACGAAAGATATGAAAATGTTATAAATAAAGCACCGGTTCTGAAAAGTCCGTATAAGCTTTTGAATGATTTTGTTGCGCTTTCACCGTTGTATCATGAAGCGAACAAGGTTTTGTCCGTACCCGGTGCGATAAGAGCAAAAACCGAAAACTATTGGGTCTGGGGATGGGACGGTATGAGTTCTCCCTATGCCTACACATATTTCGGTGATGTTGACTATATTCCGAAAATGCTCAAAATGTATATGGATACAGCCGATGAGGAAAAGGGAATAGGTCATTGGTTTGCCAGGGATATGAACCATATCGAAACAAGTATGATAGCCGCACAGGGATTTTATATAAATCTTTTGTATCAGCTGTATATAAACGGTGGAGATATAAAGCCTTATTATGATTTTGCGAAAAAAATATTTGCATTGATAAAATCGGTTGAGGTTGACGGACTCGGTTTGTGCAGAGGAAATTCACTTGTACCCGATTTTAGAGAGGTTATATTGGAAAACGGAAACGATATCAGCTGTTTCAATAATGTCAGTGCTTATTGTGCCGTCTGTGCTTTGGCTGAAATGGCGGAATATATGCAGGATGAGGAAACATTTGCGGATGCAGGCGGTTTTGCAAAAAGAACACGGGATAATTTCAACAAATTATTATTCGATAAAGAAAAGAATTTTTTGGTAAGCTCGATAGACAGCAGGACATATGAACAAAGAAAGGTTTATAGTGCTATGGCTGTCAAATGGGATAATAAATATTGCAATGATTTGGTTGGAGAATATAATGATGCGGCAGTGAAATTCTTTGAAGAAAATTTTGTTTGCAAATCAGGCTTGAGATGTTTCCCGACTTGGGGCATAGGCTATGACGAGGACGCAAACCAGGCACACTGCTATTGGCCGGCTCACACGGAATATTTTGCGCGAATAATCAATAAATCAAACAGAAAAGATTTAGTTGAGAAAATGATAGGCTGGATAAGCCGCTGGACAGATATTTTGACAATTCCGGAGGGTATTGATTGCTATATTAATTCCGAAAAGCCATTTGTTGACAAGTGGAACGCAAATCCGGGAACATGGCAGTCGTATTCGATGAGAGCGTGGTATGAGGCGGTTATTCATTGTGTTGTCGGAGTGGATATTGACAATGACGGTATAGAGTTTTATCCATACAGCGGTGAGGAGATGTCCATCGAGGGATTGCACTATCGTGATAAAATTTTAAATATTACAATGCAGGGTAGCGGTAAAAATATTGATTATATCGTTTTGAATGGCAAGAAAATAAAAAATTCCGACAGAATTTCAAAGGACGAGCTTGATGATATAAACGATATTGTTGTGAAAAGAATGTAGGGGGAAATGCAATGTTAGAATGGCTAAAAAATGCGGTATTTTATGAGATTTATCCGCAAACATTTAAGGACAGTAATGCCGATGGCATAGGAGATTTTAATGGGATTATCGAAAAATTGGACTATGTAAATGATCTGGGATTTACGGCTATATGGTTAAACCCCTGCTTTGCATCTCCCTTTTACGATGCCGGTTATGATGTTGAAGATTTTTATAAGGTTGCACCGAGATACGGAACGAATGAGGATTTGAAACGATTGTTTGATGAAGCTCACAAAAAAGACTTGAAGATTATATTGGATATCGTTCCCGGACATACGGCGGTTACCTGTAAATGGTTCTTGGAGTCTGCAAAGGAGGAAAAAAACAAATATACCGACAGATACATATGGACGGATTCCATAGGAACAAAATGCAGTGATATTAAAGAGGTTGAGGGGGAATTAAGAGGATTTTCCGAGAGAAACGGATGCTGTGCCGTTAATTATTTTTCGACACAGCCGGCTCTTAATTACGGTTTTGCGAAAATAACCGCCGATTGGCAATTTTCGACAGACTCTCCCGAAGCAATGGACACAAGAGCCGAATTGATTAATATACTTCGCTTTTGGCTCGGTCTTGGCTGTGACGGATTCAGAGTGGATATGGCAGGCTTTGTTATAAAAAATGATGATGACTGCAAAACAGCAACAATTAAATTTTGGCAGGGTGTTATAGCACAAATAAAGGCAGAATTTCCGAATGCTGCGTTTGTTTCGGAATGGTGTTTTCCGCAGTATGCACTTATGGCAGGCTTCGATATGGACTTTATACTTGAAAATCCCGAGTCGCATTATGATGATTTGTACAGAAAGCCAAACTCATATTTTTCAAAGGACACAAAAATTTATCCTACAGAATGGCTTGCCACATATATAAAAAATCTTGATTTGACAAAGGATAAGGGATATATTTGTTACAATACGGGAAATCACGATAATTTCAGAATGTCCCGACAGCTTGATGAAAACGGAATAAAACTTGTTTATGCCTTTATAATGTCAATGCCGGGTGTGCCCTATGTTTATTACGGCGATGAGCTTGGTATGAAGTATGTTGAGGGCTTAAAGTCTGTTGAGGGAGGATACCACCGCACGGGAAGCAGAACTCCGATGCAGTGGGACAGCGGAACAAATGCGGGATTTTCCTCCGCAGCGAAAGAAATGCTTTATATTCCTCTTGATGAGAACGAAAACAGAACAACTGTAGAAAAACAGCTGTCCGATGAAAAATCTTTATTAAATGAGATGAAAAAGCTGATTGAGATAAGAAAGTGCAACAAGGCTTTGCAGGCGGACGGAGGCTTTGAACCGGTGTTTGTCGGTGAGGGATATCCGTTTGTATTCAAAAGAGAGTTTGACGGGGAAAGTATATTGGTGTGCATAAATCCGTCGGATAATGCCGCAGAATGTAATTTTGACGGCAGTGTTGAACAGGTGATTTACGAATATAACGGTGCGGCGGTTTGTAATGGTAATAAGTTGACAGTTCCGTCGTGGTCTGCATCATTTTTGAAAATAAAGTAATTTGAGAGTGTGTTGATAAAGTTAAATGTTAAAAATACATAAATCACCGCGAGACTTTTCGGGCGAACGCATAGGGTCGCCCCTACGGCATAAAAAGATACAGTGTAGGGGCAACTCTGTGTTGTCGCCCGCTGATGAGGCGGAAAATATCATTTTCGACAGGTCTCAAAGGAAAGCCAAGCTTTCCTTTATTTTTATCAATTAAGTTGCATAACGCTATTGACTTTTTTAAATATTTGTGTTATAATGCTAATTAGTTGCATAGTGCTAAAAAGAAAGGGCTTTTTATGAATTACTTATTGACGGTAAAAAAGGACAGGATTTTAAAACGACCGGATTTGACTTTTTTCACGGGAAATGCTCAAAGCTACACAATAACCTTTGATTTTGACGCAGAATGGGACGGGTTATTGAAATTTGCGACATTTACCGACGGAGGCGGTCAAACCTTTGTTGTGGGGATTGAAGAAAATGCAGTGAGTGTTCCGACTGAAATTCTTGAGAAGGTCGGAGATTGCACTGTGGGCGTGTGGGCGACGAATGGCGAAGAAAACATCAGAAGAATTTCGACAAATCTTATTGATTTCAGGGTTGAACAGGGTGCATATTCTGCAGGACTTTCCGCAGTTGAACAAACTCCCGATGTGTGGGAGGTGCTTTTTAAAAATTCCGTTCCGAAAATAATTGACGGCTATTGGCATATTTTTGATATATCAAAAAAAGATTATGTTACCACTGACATTCGGGCAGTCGGTGAAAAGCCGAAAAAGTTTGTTGATTATTATACCGAAGCGGACAAGGAAGAGCTTGCAGAGGATTTTGAAAACAGGGTCATCGGTGACATAGACTCTGCTCTGGATGCAATTATTTCAATTCAAAACAGTTTGATTGGTGGTGGCGGTGTATGACAATATCGGAAAAGCTTTCAAAAATAGCGGAGAATGAAGAAAAGGTTTTTGATGCGGGAAAAAAATCTCAATATGATGAATTTTGGGATGCCTTTCAGGAAAATGGGACTAAAAAAAATTACGATTATGCTTTTTACGGGCGTTGTTGGAACAATACAACTTTCAATCCAAAATATGATATTGTTCCCGACCGTGTTATGTATGCATTTGCATTTTTAAACAAAGATGCCGTGGACGGCAGAAAAGAAAAAAAGGTGGATATTGCGGCGGCGCTGGAGAAAAACAATGCAAAGCTTGATTTCAGTCTTATGGAGGGAGGGAACGGTGCAGGTATGTTCTATCAAGCGGGCATATCTCGTTTGCCGGAACTGAACACCGAAAAAATGGCAACATTTCCAAATTTTTTTGCTCACAGTGAGGTTGAGAAAATTGAAAAAATGACAGTTAATGAAAACGCTATGTTCCCCGGTACCTTTTTGAGGTGTTATTATCTTTCTGATATAACGATGGCAGGATGTATCGGCAATGATTTTGATATTTCTCCCTCGGGAATACTGACCAAGAAAAGTATAAAAAGTGTTGTGAATACTTTATCGGCAACCGCCGAGGGAAAAACGGTGACACTTTCAAAAACAGCAGTCAACAGAGCGTTTTACATTGATGTTGATGATGAGGAAACATATCCGGAGGGAAGCGAATATTACGAATTGAGAAATTCCAAACCAAATTGGACATTCAGCTATAAATAAGGGGGTGTATGTATGAAAATTACGATAAGAGCAGACAAGGGAAAGTGGCTTACTGACGGCGAAATATTCGGCAAAACAATTTCTTTGGCGGATGGTGTGAATATGGAAAAATTCTATGAAATAACCGATGAAGAATATGAGAAAATCCAAAGGGAAAAAGAAGAAAAAATCATAAAAATGATTGACAGTGATATGTAATTATGATAGAATGAGAAAAAAGGTGTTAGGGAGGATTTCTCAATGATTAAAAGAAGAGACATCGCCGTTGCAATTATTTTATCGATTGTAACCTGCGGAATTTACGGACTTTATTGGTTTGTTTGCTTGAACGATGATTTGAACGAGCTTACGGACAGAGAGGGAACATCGGGCGGAGTAGCGTTGATTTTGAGCCTTATTACTTGCGGAATTTATTCAATATATTGGATGTATAAAGCAGGAGAAAAGGTTGATGAATTGAAGAGCAGAAGAGGACAGACCTCGCAATACAGCGGAATAGTTTATATTGTGTTGAGTTTGCTCGGATTCGGGATTGTTTCCTATGCTTTAATTCAGGATGAGTTGAATAAACACGCACAGATATGAAAGAAAGAGCATTTAAACTGATAAAAATTTATTTGACGATTTTGGGAGCAGGGCTTTTATACGCTCTGCTCTTTTCAAAATTCAACATAAAAATTCCGTGTATATTCTACTCTGTTACGGGTTTTCTTTGCCCGTCGTGCGGAGTGAGCAGAATGTGTGTAGAAATTTTGAAAGGGAATTTTATTGAAGCATATTATTATAACCGCTTGATTTTTTTGCTTTTGCCGATATTTTTTGTTTTGTTTGTGAAATGGAGTGCCGATTATATCAAAACGGGAAAAATCAAGCACAACAAGCTTGATATTGCGGTTGTTTTGCTTGTTTGCGTTTCGCTTATGGTTTTCGGAGCAGTGAGGAATTTTATTTAATTGTTTTTTTGAGCTTTATTCCGATACCTACAGCCGAAATTGCTTTAAGAATATCAAAGGCAACAAAGGGCAGAACACATACCGCAAATGAGGTTTTGAAATCCTGTGAGCATACAACCGAATATTGAAGCGTTCCAAAAAGATACAAGGGGATTAAAGAAAGGATAGCGCCGATGAATTTCGGCGTTTTTTTGTTTGTTTTGTATGAAATGAACGAATTTATGAAAGCGACGGGAATATATGAAAAAATAAATCCACCCGTTGCATCAAACAGAACATAAAATCCGCCCTTAAATCCCGAAAAAACAGGAATCCCGATTGCTCCGACAAGAATATAGAGAATAACAGCCAGAAAACTTTGTCGGACATTCAAAACGGTTGATGAAAGTATGACGGCGAAAAGCGAGAGCGACAGCGGAATGGGACCTATAGGAATCGTTACGACCGACAGTATGCATATTACCGCCGAAAAAAGTGCCGTTATCGTTATGTTGTGACTTTTTGATTTCATTTCTGCCTCCGAAAAATATTATACGCATATTATAATACAAATTGGATGAAAAGTAAATGAAATCTTGACAAAAGGCGTTAAAAATGTTAATATAAAGGATAAGTAAGTCAGATGGTCACGGGCATGAAAATGCGTGAGGAAAGTCCGGGCTCCGCAGAGCAGGGTGCCGGGTAACACCCGGTGGAGGCGACTCCAAGGATAGTGCAACAGAAAATAAATGCCGATTTTTCGGCGATTGTGGAAATGTGAGGTAAGAGCTCACAGGGAAGATGGTAACTGAATTCCCGTGTAAACCCCATCCGGAGCAACATCGACTACGGAATTAAGCTTGCTCGGCATTCCGTGAATGATGGCTTGAACCGTGCAGTAATGCACGGTCACAGATAGATGATCATCAAATACAGAACCCGGCTTATAGATTTGCTTGTAACAGCGGCGTTGCTTTTGCACGCCGTTGTTTTATTATATATAATAGCTCAAAGTGAAAATTATGCCGTTGATTGACAAATGGCGGTTGCTTATGTTATGATACATACAGATAACAATTTTTGCGAAAGGGATTTTAAAATGGACGAAAGCAAAAAAATAAACGGTTTGAGCGGCAACGCCCTAAAAATAATAGCCGCAATATCTATGCTAATCGATCACATTGGATTTATATTGTTTCCCCAAGTCAAGGTTTTACGTATAATCGGGCGGATTGCGTTCCCGATTTATGCGTTTATGATTGCGGAGGGGTGCGAGCATACAAAGAACAAGTTCCGATATTTTCTTTTGATTTTTATATTGGGAATTATATGCCAGGCGGCATACTTTATTTACGACGGCAGTCTTGATATGGGAATACTTATTACATTTTCGATTGCTGTTATTTTGATTTATGCTATGCAGGATTTAAAGAAGATATTGTTTTCAAACAGTGAGCGTACATTCTTGAAAGCGGTTAGAGTGTTTATGTTTTTATTGCTTGTGGCAATTGTGTATTTATTAAACAATTATATTTATATGGATTATGGCTTTATGGGTTGTATGACACCTGTTTTTGCAAGTATTTTCAGACAAACGAAAGCGGAGTTGTCACCGCAGGCGGAAAAAACGGTTAATGTTCTTATGCTGGGAATCGGATTGATAATTTTGTCGTGTGTAATCGGAGGAATACAAAGATATTCACTATATGCAATACCTCTGTTGCTTCTTTATTCGGGGGAGAGAGGAAAGTGGAAAATGAAGTCATTTTTCTACATATTTTATCCGATACATCTTGTTATATTGGAAGCTATTTCAATGTTTTTATGAAATTTATTTTTGCAGGTTGACAAGTTAATTAAGATGAACTATAATTGTTAATGCAGATTAACGATTTCGGGGGTGTATAATGGATAGATATGCGGAGGCAAATGCTGTTTTGTCGAAATTCAGCAAGGGTTATATGGAGCTGAAAAAGGATTTGCCGATAAGACCGAGTGAAATGGCTGTTTTGAATATTATTATTCAGCGTGACGGAAGATTTACGCCGCTTATGATTGCGGAATTGCTTGAGGTGTCAAAGCCTATGATAACGGCACACATTTCGGTGCTTGAGAAGAAAAATTATATAACAAAAGAGTATTTAAAAGAAGACAGGAGAAGTTTTTATGTTGTACCTACGGAAAAAGCGAAAAAGCTGGTAAAAACCGCTGGAGAAGCAACAAAAAAACATCTTCAATATCTTGAAAATGAGCTTGGATATGATAATTATGAAAAGCTTTTGAACATTTTAAACAATGCAAACGGAATATTGACAAAAAGAAAGGATATGAGAAAAAATGGACTTGAATGACAGAATTTGGAATCCGTGGCACGGCTGCCACAAATGCTCGGAGGGATGTCAAAACTGTTATGCTTATTTTTTGGATAAGCGTTACGGCAGAGATACCAACGAAGTTGTAAAAAATAAATCGGATTTTAATTTGCCGATGAAAAAGACGAGAGATGGAGAATATAAACTGCCAGACGGATGTTTTGTTCGTGTGTGTATGGCAAGTGACTTTTTTATAGAAGAAGCCGATGCCTGGCGTGATGAGACTTGGGACTTTATCAGACGCCGTCCGGGTGTGACTTTTTCTCTTTTGACAAAGCGAGCATACAGAATTAAAGATTGTCTGCCGCCCGATTGGGGTGACGGCTGGGACAATGTGTCTTTTTCGGTGTCGTGCGAAAATCAAAAAAGGCTTGATGAAAGAATGCCTTATTTGCTTGATTTGCCGGCAAAGCATCGTTGGGTCAGCCTAAAACCGTTTATAGGTGAAGTCGATATTGAAAAATATCTCGAAACGGGAAAAATCGAAACGGTTCTTGCAGGAGGAGAAAATTACTTGGGTTCTCGTCCGCTTTGCTATGAGTGGGTGAAAAAGGTTCACGATGCCTGCGAAAAGAATGATGTTCAGCTTATTTTCGGACAGACGGGAAATGTTTTTGTCAAGGACGGAAAGGAATATAAAATACGAAACCGTACAGACCAAATGGTTCAAGCTCTCCGAAGCGGACTTCATTACCCACCAGTTGATATTGAAAAAGAGGTTGAGGCAATATATGCAAGAAAGGCGGCTATGAAAGAGGCATTCGCAGCAAAAAGAAATCCGAAAGAAAACGAAAAATTTCATTGTTGATTTTATGAGTGTATCAAGAAAAAATTTTGAACCGATCACCCAATTGTCAAATTTTTTACTCTGACTTTTGAGGGGGGTCGGTTCATTTCGTAACAG
>CAZGZZ010000012.1:0-33708 GCA_964530315.1 uncultured Lachnospiraceae bacterium | reverse complement strand
AAATTGCCGTTTCTTTCAAAATTTTTCAATTCCACCGCAATAAACGAATGACACACGTAATTTATCAACAACTTTTTGAACACAGTTATTGATTTTTGTGTATTATTTTCCTTTCAGTTCTATTGAAAAGCCCTCAACCGTCCTCCGTAAATAACACACAAGCAACAAGGAAACGCAAAAGCCTCGTAAAATCGGGCTTTTATGTGCGAGAATAATTATCAAAGAGATAATTATTTTATCAAACAACCGGCTTGCATACAGGGTTTTTGCCCTGTGGCGAGCTTTTTTTGATATCTGATAAATGTTTATTGTGGCGAATGTGTGATTGAGCCTAAAAAATACGGCTATGATTAATTTCACAGCCGTATTTTTATGATTTTCTGTAGTCTGTCGGTGTCATAGAGGTTATTTTTTTAAATATTTTTATAAAGTATGCCGTTGAACCAAAGCCGCACATTTGAGCAATGTCGGAAATCTTCAAGGAATTATCGGAAAGAAGAGTGAGTGCTTTTTTTACACGGAATTCCGCAAGATATGCATTAAAGCTTGTGTTAAATTCTTTCTTGAATTTTTTGCCGGCATAAGCAACTGAAATGCCGAGCATTTCGGCATAGCTTGTCAGATTAAAATCAAGATTGTTATAGTGTTCCTCGATTATTTTGACGGTATTTTTGTTGAAATAATCGTTTGAAATTGCCGCTTGTTGTTCATCATCGGGAATATTCACAAAATATTTTATGAATATGTTATATTGCAATTCAAGAGTATCTGCCTGCGAAAGCTCAAAAATGACATCGCTTGAATTTTCAAATGATGATTGAGCTTTTGACAATGTGATTGCCAAATCAAGTACCCATTTTTTTGCATCGTCGTAGCTTGTTTTTGATGCTTCGTCAAAAAATTCTCTTAAATGAGGGGTGAGCTCGGAAAGGTTGTGAGAAACATATAAAGCCGAAATCTGATTTTGGAGTTTCAGTGGAAATTCTTTGCTTTGGTTTATCTCGAAGCTGTCGGTTACGGTGCTGTTATAGCCTGTGAAAAATCGGTATTTCATAAGCGAATTAAGATGTATAAATGTTGTTATAATATCCGACGGCGAGATAATCGAATCGGTTGATGCAACGGTAACGGTCAAGCCGAGAAGCTTTGAGATTTCGTTTCGTGCATTGTTCATACTTTCGGTTATATCGTAATCCGATGAAATTTCCTTTGCGGCAAGAATAAGACCGACAGAGTCGAAATCTATGTCAATCATAATGCAATGTCCGTATTTTGACAGGTATTCTTCAAGAATAAGCATAATATTTTGAACAAATTCCGATATATTTTTATAAGAGTTTGTCAAAAGAAGAGAATTTATGTTATCAAGCTGAAATTGAAAACAGAAAAGCTCTTTAAAATTTATTTTGTTAAAATATTCGTTCAGTTCCGATTGCTCTGTAGGAGAAATAAATTGATTTCTGACCGAACGCTGGAGAATTGATTTTATTGCCATATAATGATGCTGACGGCTGTGTGCCATAAGAATACTTAAATGCTTTTGCGTCTTTTTGCTCATATAGTTTGAAAAGAAAACTATTGCGGCAATGCTGATAGCGATTATCACAAGAGTGAAGGAAAGAATTTGTATAAAAAACGGTGAATAAAACCGTTCAAGCGAACGGGGAATGATATCCGAGATTATACAGTAATTGTCCTTTTCATACTTAAACCGGTGAGTTTTTACGGTATTTGTATTATTTAAAAAATATGACGGATTATTGGAAAGAATATAGTCATTTTTATAATAAACCGCCGAGTTGTAATCAGACATAAACGCTTCATCGAAGAAAAGGTCTGTAAGGGCGGTTTGCTCAAAAATATACACCAAAATAAAACCTCTGAAATCGTGACAAATAACAACTAACGATGAGGGTGTTATTTCGGAAATATATAATTTTTTTCCTATATTATGATTTTCAAAGACTTTTGTTAAAGTGGTGTAATAGTTAAGATGATTTTCCGAATGACTGTGAAGAGAATCGTTAAAAACATATTTGTTTCTTGTATTAATTATAAATAAGTCTTTAAGACCTACATACGGAGAGGTCAGCGAATTAATATCAAGCTGTGCATTTTGGTGAAGCTGTACGGAGTATTCTCCGTCCTCCGAAACGGTATTGTGAACAGCTTTGGAATTTAAAATTTGAAAGGTTGTTTTGTTCAAATCTCTTTCGAGGTCAACGATTTTTGATATGATACTGTTTTGACTGTTCTCAATGGATTCCTCCGAAATAATATCAATCATATTGTTCATACTCATATAGTACAAAGAAATGGCGGTGGCGGAAATCATCAAGGCAACAACACATATTGCTACAATGAAAAGAAAAACAAGATTGTTGCTGTTTTTTTTGTTTTTCAGTTTATTCACAATATTCATCAATCCAACCTCCTTTTTGTATAGAGATATTTTAACATAAATATTTGGGTTATTCAATAGTAAAAAATTAAAAGTGAATAAAAAATTAGATATAATTCATACAAATGTCTGATTTTTTATACTTTGCTAATTTTTGTTATTTACATTTAAGCCTCTTTGTGGTATATTAACAATACGAAGTTATGTTAAAGAAAGAGGTGATTGTAATTAAATCCGGAAGAATTACCGCAGTACTGACAGCAGGAATTTTTTTGCTTTCGGGGTGTGGTATCAACAAAAGGAATAAAAGTGAGCCTGTCACACTGACATGGTATATTCCTGCACTAATATCGGGGAATGAAAAAACGGAGGTATTTAATCGAGTCAATGAGCTTTTGAAAGAACGATATAATTTAAAGCTCAATATGGTTGGAATTGATTCAAATAATTTTACACAGAAGATGAAAATCACAAATGCCGGCAAAGAAACATATGATTTAGCTTTCACATCAAACTGGTGTAACAATTATCTTACAAATGTTTCAAACGGCGTTTTTTATGAAATAACCGAAAAGGATTTAAAGGAATATGCTCCGCTCACATATATGTCAATGAGTGAGGAAATTTGGAGTGCCGTAAAGACAAATTCGAAAATTTATGCAGTACCGAATTGGCAGTCGCAGATAAGGGCAACGGGTATTTTTATACCGGATGAGTTTTTGAAAGCAACGGGAACCGATATCGATGATATTGACAGCATGGAAAAAATAACGGAATATTTGAGAAAAATAACGGCAATTAATCCCAAATGCAACAAAATCGGCTCTATGTGGAGTCATTTGATGACATATAATAATTTCATAGATGCTTACGAAGAATTACTTCCCGGAGCAATTGATTTTACAAAGGACGGAAAACCGGTACTTTTTAATCAATATGAAACGCAGGAATTTGAGAATTATGTGAATTTAAGAAGGAGTTGGGTTGACGAGGGATTGTCGAGCGGTGAATACCGTCCCGACCCGCAGGCGGCAAATTATGATATCAAGGAAGAACCATTGGCTATTCATCAATATTCTCCTATGGGGGCATCGGTAAGGTCGGAAACATACGGCTATACATATCGGTCAAAACAGTTGTCAAATTCGTTGATGTCTCCTCTTGGAGTGACAGCCGCAATGACGGGAATAAGTGTGGCAAGCCGTCATCCGACGGAGGCTTTAAGACTTATAGAGATAATTAACACAGATTCGGAAATAATGAATTTGATTGTTTATGGAATAGAAGATATAAATTACGAAAAAATATCGGATAATCAGATAAAGGTGAAAGCATCGTCCAATTACAAGGGACCGTCGCTTTTCGCCATAGGCTCTATGGCAAATGCATATTTGCTCGAAAATCAACCAAAGAATTTGATTGAGGAAACGAAAAAGTTTGATGACGGTGCGATATCTTCTCCGCTTATGGGTTTTAATGCCGATTTATCAAGCATAAATATAGAGGTTGAGAATTGCAGAGCGGTTATTGATGAGTATTTGAGAATGCTTGAATACGGCTTTGCGGACGAAGCGAAACTTATGGAATTTCGGGAACGATTGAAGCTTGCCGGAGCGGATAAGATTATTTCGGAAATTCAAGGTCAAATAGATAAATGGTATGAAGCAAAATAAAATTATTCAAAAGGAAGGATGAACAAAATGAAAAAAATAATTTCTTGCCTTGTGGCGGCAATTATGATGCTTTCGCTGGTGCATACATCGTTTGCGTGGGTGAACGGTGATACGGCAGGAGAAAAAACGCTAGATATTGATATTTCGGGTTATGAAAGCATTATCGGCGGGGGAATGGAAAACGGGGCGTTGAAGCTGGATGCCGGCGGTAAGGTTACATATAAGGTTTATGTTCCGTTCAGATTGGCAAGCTTAAGTTTGAATTGTACACTTCCCAACGGGGATGCAAAAATGACGCTTGTTTTAAATGACAGAAAAATAGAAAAAAAGCTTATAACAACAGATACCGTTATTTCGGTGACACCGAATGTGCTAAAGGGAGAGCATCAGTTTATTTTGAGCTTTGATAAGCCTGTTGTGATTTATTCGGCAACAATTAAAAGAGCGGTTATGCAGTCGCAGGATATGCGTGCTTCATATGCAAGTGAGGTTAATTACACAGAGCTTGAAAAGGCAATACAAACCGCAATAATTATTCCGTCATATTCATCGGTTATGATGGTAAACGGCGGGAGAAGATACATAAATAACGATGACCCGAGAGAGACACCATATCTTGAAAACGGAGAGATTTATCTTCCGATACACTCATTCGCACGAGCTTTTGAATATTATTATGAAGAACGAAATGACGAATGGGTTATAATGAACGGAGTTCATACCTTCCATTACAAAAACGGTGTTTTGACAAGACAGGATTATTCAGAAGAGCCGAAGGTTATTTCGGATTTCTCAAAAAAGGTAAACGGAAAAACATACATTTCGGTTAAATATTTTGCGGAGCTGTCTGACAGAGTAGTCAGGGCAAGAGACGGACTGTTTGTTGTTGAATATCCATCCAATGCAAAATATATTTTGAGTGATTATATATATAATCAGCTTGTTGATGAAGTTTTGGAAACAAGATTAACAACCAAAACGGGAAAAACATATTATGTTTCAAAAAATTGTGCGGCTTGTGATGCAAATGACGGTTCATATGAAAGACCGTTTTCAACAATTCAAAAAGCGTGCGAGGTTGCACAGGCAGGAGATACCGTTATAATCGGCGGCGGAGTTTATCACGAGCTTTTAAAACCGAAAAACAACGGAACTGCATCAAATCCGATTACTTTTAAGGCGGCAGAGGGAGAAAAGGTGAGAATTTCTGCGGCGGCAGAGCTTGGTTCGCCTGTCGGAGAGCAAGGGGATATGTTAATATACAATGCATTGACCGATCTCGGATACGGAAAAAATCAGCTGTTCTACAAGGGTAAAAATCTTGTGGCAGGAAGATATCCAAACGAGGATACAAATCCGACTCCGAACATTATGCCGGAGCTTTCGGATGTTTGGCCTGTTGAGGGTAATATTAAAACAGTACCGAATGAAAATCCGTCCAACAGAGTTGTTTCTGATACAGATCTCAATCAAGAGGCAGGCTATTGGAATGGTGCAACCGTTATAGGCTTGAGCGGTGCCGGATATGCACTTCAAATGGGCAAGGTTAAATCAAGCGAACCCGGAGTATTGAATTTAGGTGAAAAATCCAGATGGTGGTTTGTTGCCGATGACGGACATAAAACAGACTATTTTTATATAACAAATCATATCAACACGGTTGATAAAGCCGGTGAATGGCACATTGAGGACGGAAAGATTTACATCATTCCTCCCGAGGGTGAAACCGCAGAAACGCTTGTTTTGGAACAGAAAATCCGTCAGGTTGTAGTTGATTTGTCCGAAAGTAAGTTCATAAGACTTGAGGGAATAGATACATACGGTGGCGGAATGAAGATGAATAACAGTGAGATGTGTATGCTTCGTGACGGTGAATACAAGTATATATCACATTATACATATTCTGCCGACCAGCGTGACGGTTTCATCGACGCAATGGATAAATACAATCCCGACGGACCTCCGCAGAGAGGAGAACAGGGAATATATATCGGCGGAAGAGATAATATTGTAATTAACAATACTTTGCAATATTCTGCGGCGGCAGGAGTTTATGTTGTCGGAAGCTACGGTTATTTTGAAAATAACTATATAGCGGATTGCGGATATATGGCAAGCTATGTTGGAGGACTGTTTATCTCACATGATTACAACAAGGATTACTGCGATAAAAAGGGCGGACATTTGATTTATCAAAACAGTCTTTGCCGAGCAGGCAGACATGTGCTTGGAATTTCGACAAATGATGATTCATGGACGGGACCTGAAAATATAGTTATTCCATATATTCCGGATGAAGTTGCATACAACGATATTTATGACGGTGCACTTGCATCGAGAGATACTGCTCCGTGGTATCAGTATAATGTTGCTGCAGGAACCGAAAGACTCAAATCAAGACATCATAACAATCTTGTTTGGAACTCATGGTCAAACGAGGGTTCTATGAATGCACTTGTATATTATGACGGTCTTACATCAATGGCTCAATTCTATGATAATGTTTTGTTCCATACAAATAATGATGTTAAATACGACACATATGTATTCTTGCAGGATTCAAGAGGAGCGGAAACCATTACAGACACATGGGGCAATCTTGAAATCGGATATGTAAAAGGCGGAAAAGACGCTCTTACAAAGAGTGATTATCCGCAGGGAAAGGTGTTCAGATCGGGAGCATCGTGGCTTACCGATGATCAAACTCCTTATTTGAATTCAATTTCGGAAAATACGAATTACATAAATCTTGAAAAAGCAACAATTCCGCAAACCGCAGTTATAGAGGATGGGTTGTTCGTTCCGTCTCAAAACGGAGATTGGATATGCTTTAAGAATGTTGATTTCGGAACTGACGGAACGGAAAAAAATGCGGTTGATATCGGTTTTGTCGGAAATCCTTGCAATACGGGCGATAAAATAACGGTTATGATAGGAAGCTCAATGGAAAAACCGCTTTTCACAGAGGAAGCCAATATAAATGTAATCGCTCCCGATGAAACTGTTATGGATAATTACCAAATAAGATTTAATAACATAACAGGAAAGAATAACCTGTATGTAAGAGTTGATAATTTGAAATCATTTAAGCTTTCGCAGATTAAAGTTCACAGAATTGAAGACGATCTTGCAAATTTGAAAGCAGGATTTTATGCTGATACGGGAAGTGTTGAAAAGGGTTCTGCAAAGCTTGCCGGAGAAATTATAGAGAAAAATCATACATATTATTCCGGAACCACAAGCTCGATATTTAAGTTTAAGGATGTTGTTGTTCCGAAGGCTTGTAACGAATTTATGTTCAGAATGGGTTCGGGTAAACCGTATGACGGTCAGGAAGGCGAAATCAGAATAGGAAGCGTGACCGGTGAAGTAATAGGAAGCTTCAAGAATGAAAAGATAAGATGGTGGGATTACAGAATTCAGAAAACACCGCTTGCAAAAACACTTGAAGCCGGAACATATGATATTTATATCGTATTCAAAGAGGATAACACAAAATCAAGTAACTTCCTTTGGGCAGGTTTGGGTTATAACAGTGAATATGAAGCAGAACAAACAACAGCCGATTTAGGCACAGACAATTAATACTTGGCAGAAGGGAGATAAATTATGAAGAAAAGACTATTGTCACTGTTAATTGTTTTAATATTGATAATCGGAACGGTGCCGGAGGCTTTCGCCGACAGCAAAAATCCGTTCTCGTCGTTAAGAACGATAGATTATGATGAAAAAAACGGCTTTACTCCTGTTGACTATGGAGGAACATCATACAATTTGGGAAGCGGCTCAAAGGGCTCATGGGTAAAATTTGCAAATGTCAATTTCGGAACAAAAAAAGGTGTTACATTTACAATAAACCATGTATCGGATATTTCGAACGGCTGTGACCTTGTGCTTATGAAAAATGCACCGACCGTAGCGGAGGGCGGAATTGAGCTCGGAAGAGTCGAATCACTTGATATGGACAGCTGGAGTTGGGATGCATACCAAGATTCGACCATAAAAGTAACAAATCCGAATCAGTGTACCGGAACATTTGATCTCTATTTTAGACTTGATACCGCAGTTGACGGCGGTGAGGCTAATTTCGGTAATATGAGATGGTTTTATTTTTCGGAAAGCTATACTAATGTGACAGCTCCGACATATTCGGGAACAACCACAATCGGAGCAAGTGCAAATGTTGACAGATATATAAACGACAGCACGAAAAAAGCAATGCTACTTCTTGCCGAGTATAGTGCGGACGGAACAATGATTGCACTTAATAAATCAACGGAAACCGTAATTGCCGACGGTGTCAGCACTTCGTTTTCGATAACCGGAGTTACGAAAAATGTAAATACAAGCTATCTCGGAGCTTTTTTGTGGCAAAACGATAATATTTCGATAGGAAATGCTTCAATAGGAGCGGCAGGACAAACATCGGGAAATATTTCGGCAGAAAAAATAAATGTTGATGTAACCAATACAGTTGTCGGAATTAACGGTTCGCAGATTGCGGATGACAGAGTGATTATTGCGGTTGTTGAAAAAAATTCATATGATTCATCAAAGCCGCTTTATGATAATGCACCGGTGCAAATCTGGGAAACGGCGGTTGCGGACGGAAAATATGACTACAAATTTAAAATGAACCTTGATTTGTTGAGCGGAAGTTATTATGCAATAGTAAAGGGCAAAACAACAAGTGAAATCAAGGAATTCAGTTATAAGAGTCCGTATGACACATATTTGATATTAAATTCCATAGATAATAACGCAAGCGATTCCGATGTTGTTTCTGTATTGTCATCAAATTCGGAGGTTTTCGGAATTGAAGCCGAGCTCTACAGCAATATGCAGGCTTTTGATATGAACGAAATAAATACAAATGTTCAGCAAATATTTGATACAACACCTCTTTCATCGGGTTTGGAAAATTATGATTTGTGGATAAATGCAATAAAGACAGAGGTTCTTCCACAGGCTGTTATTTCCTATATAAAGAACGGCGGCAATGTTTCAAAAATAAGCAATTATGTTGTTAAGTATGATACATTTTTGGGAATTGACAGCAATTCAAAGTATATAGCTTATTATAAAGAACCGTCAGGTGCGACACAGGCACAAAAAGACGAGTATGCAAAAAACAGAAATAACATTTCAAACGCATTGACAAAGGTTATACAGCCTAACAGCACAGTAGCAGACTTTGTTTCGGAATTTGAGGAAGCGGTTATTGTTTCAAGCTTCAATTCTTCGCAATCCTGGGGATATGTTGATGAAGCATTGAGGAAATTCGCATCGGAAATACCTGTTGATATCTCGGAATATGTTTATTTGAAAAACAATATCAAAAATGAGATGATGGATAAATTCTTGAACAGAAATTTTGAGAGAAAATCAGAAATAAAAAATCTTTTTGAAAGCTTGATAGGAACATATGCGATTCCCGAAAACAGAGAGGAACTAAAATATGACAGAATACCGTCAGAGCTTGGAGAAGAAGAAATTTTCGCACAGATGATTCATTTCCCCAAAACGGAAGAGATGGGAAAGGATAATGCTTTTAGTGATATTGCAGGTGTTGCTTGGGCGGTTGAAAGTATCAACTATATGAGTGCGAACGGTTATGTCAACGGAAAGGGCAACGGAAATTTTGACCCTAACGGATATATAACAAGAGAAGAATTTGCGGCAATTGTTGCAAGAGTATTTGATTTGGGAGTTGTACAGGCAAGCGATTTGAGCTTTATCGATGTTGACAAGGATGCATGGTATGCTCCGTATGTTGCGGTTTTGGTTAAGAAAGGAATTGTCAACGGAGTTGAGAAAAATCGTTTCGGTGTCGGCGAATTTATTACAAGAGAACAAATTGCGGCAATTTTGAAGCGTGCCGCACAGGCAACATACAAAAACATTTTGCCGTCTGCACAAAAGATAGCATTTGCGGATTCGGATACGATATCGGATTGGGCATATGATGCGGTATTTGAGCTTGCAAGAGCGGGTGTTATCAACGGCAAGGGCAAGGATATGTTCTCACCGAAAATGAATGCGACAAGAGCGGAAGCGGCGGTTATGCTTTACCGTTTGCTGCAGAGTATGATATAAGGAGGAGATGACGAATATGAAAACAAAATTAATTTCTGCTTTGACGGCAATAATAATGCTTATCGGCATTTCTTCCGTATGGGCTGCGGATGAATCGGAACAAAATACGGTAACATCTATATTTGACGGAATTGAAGCAAAAAATGCTTCAGATGTTAAGAATTGCTATATTTCGGGTTCTGCAATCGGCGGAACTAATTCCGCTTCTTATGCGATTTTTGAAAATGTGGATTTCGGAACAACGGGACTTGCGTCATTGTCTGTTAATATAGGTACAGAATCAACATATGCGGGTGGAAAGGTGAGATTTCACCTTGATGACAAGGATTCCGCACCGTTTGCGGAATTGACAGTTGCATCAACGGGTAGTTTCGGAGTGTATAAATGGCAGGAAATGACACTTCTTGACCCGAATATATCGGGTGTTAATACGGTGTGTGTAACATTTTCCGCAAATGCAACGGGAAATCTTGCCGGATTTAAGGCTGTGGCAAAGGAAAGCTCTTCTTTGGATATATCTGTACCCGAGGCAGTGGCTGAAGCAGGTATTGAAAAGGAATATCTTATTTTAACAGCATTGGATATTTTGGAATATGACAAAGAAAACGCATTTGATCCGTCCAAACAGGTTATTGCATCGGATTTTGCAAAAGCGGCACTTATGATGACGGGTGAAACGGAAGATTATGCGGTTGAAAATCTTGTGTCGGTATGTGATTTAAAATCGGGTGAAGCGATAAATGCGGAAAAAGCTTGTGAGATGCTCATAAAGCTTCTTAACAGACAAATGCTTTTGCTTGATGGAAAAAGCTACTATGAAGCCGCAAGAGAATGGGGAATAAAATGTAAAACAGCTGCCGATTATCCTCTTGATTGGGAAAATGCCGTAAAGCTTTTGTACGGAGCAACCGATGTCGCTCCTGTTGAGATAAAGTCTGTATATCGTGAAGATGATGTTCTCAAAGCGGACTATACCGCAAGAGAAAACAACACTTTACTGTTGCAGTACAGAAATATCAGAAAAGCAAAAGGTATTCTGACAATGGACAGCATTACAGGATTGAAAAATGTTAATGATATCGGAGAATACAGAGTTCTTATCGATGATTATATTTTTGATGTCGGAGATTGTGATGTTACGGGACTTTTGGGCTACGAAATTGAATATTACTTTGAGTCGGGAGATTTTGAAGATACACTTTTGTATGCAAGAAAAACCGATAAAAATTATGTTATGAATTTTGAAGCAAGTGAGATTGAAGAATTCAGAAACGGATCAATCGAGTATATTAAAGATAAAAAAACAAGAACGGTTAAAATACCGACAAACGCCGCTGTGATTTATAACGGAATTGCCGTTTCAAAATATGACAGCACAATGTTTAATATAACAGACGGTAATATTGAGCTTATTTCAAACAATCACGATGAAGTGATAGATGTTGTGAAAATATGGCAGACGGAAGATTATTTGTATGCCGGCTCCTTGGACAATAAATTTTACTTTAAAAATACCGATTATACCATTGACTACGAAGCAAGCAACATAAAACTCTCTTTGATGAGCAAAGAGGGCTTGGTTATGAGTATGTCAAGACTTTCGGAAAACCAGGTTTTCACAGTGTCGGAAGCAAAAACTATGGATGACAGTCTCACGGTTTATAATATCTGGGTAACTTCAAAGCCTGTTTCCGGTTCTGTTAAGGCGATGAGCCGTGATGGCAGAACGATTAAAATAGCTGACAAGGAATATTCAATGTCGGGAGATTTTGCAAAGAATCGTTCATCGGGAATTGCGGTCGGTATGGAATTGAAATTCTTTATGAATAAATACGGACAGGTTGCCTTCACCGAAAGCAATGTTATTTCGGATAAGGTCGGATATTTGATAAAGGTTTACCGTGACGAGGATGATGAGGATATCGTATATGCCAAAATTTTCGGTGAAGACGGTGTGACAACCACTTACAAGTGCTATGAAAAAATAACTATCGACGGAAATAAAAAAACAACAGGAAATCAAATATATACATATTTGACAGGAAAGAATGATTTGTGCGTATTTTCGACGAATGCAAGAGGCGAAATAAACAAGTTGAATTTCGGAAAAAGCAATCAGACGGAGCTTGGCAAGACAAATCCCGACAAGGCAAACGGACTTTATTTCTATCTCGATACCGGTTCGGCAGGTTTGGTATATCGTCCCGAAAGCCGTTCGATGGGCGGAAAGATAATCATTGCAAATGATTTCAAAACATTTATGATTCCGAGAAATTTGTCCGAATATGAAAAGAGTTACATAAGAACAAGTAACTATACTTACACATATATCAAGAATCTCAAATGCTATAACACAAAATTTGATGCGTTCGACGCTAATTACGGCGTTATGATTTTTGAAACCACAACCGAAAATATTTCAATAGATAATGAATCTGAAATTTGTTATATAAGTGATGTGTCGGAGGAATGGAACGGCTCGGAAACAGAAATCAAAATCGGCTACTATGGAAATGACGGAAAATATAAAACCGCAACATTCTTTAGTTATACGCCGATTGTCGAAATAGTTGACAATACTTTGACTCCGGAGACGGGAGACACTATGGAAAAAATTATAACGGTCGGAGATTTGAAACCGGGAGACGGTGTGAGAATAGCAACACAAAATAATGAAGTTTCAAAGGTTGTAAAATACTTCGGATGTAAATCACCGGGTGTCAGTGTCAATAAAACAGGGTCATTTGATGCTACATCAAGAATTCTTTACGGAAATGTTTCCAAGAAGAGAGATAAATGTATTCAACTGTCGGGAATGGATGAAGTATTGAATATTGACGGCACAAAAATTTACATATATGAAAATGATATGGTAAAAGAAGGTTCTATGCTTGATATTGCAAGCTCGGAATTTGTTTCATCGGGAAGCAAGATATTTGCTTATTTGAAAGCCGGAACGGTTAAGTCATTGCTCATAGTGAAATAACGGCTTATGATTATTGTTCAATAAACATAGGCGACGGAATTTTGCCGATACCTTCCCCTATGGGTATAAACGGCGAATTTTCGTTGGCGTGTATTGAAATAAAATAAGAAAGGATTGGTTATTATGAAAAAGAAAATTTTGGCTCTTTTAACTACATTGACATTATTAATTTCCGTTTCACCGGCGGCATTTGCCGATGGCGAAGCAACATATTATGATGCCTATCAAAATGTGGAAGTGTCAAATTACGAAAGTATTGACGGAAGCATTGCCGATAAAACAACAGCCTCCGAGGGACTTGAAATGAAGACGGGAAATGCATATTTCAATATTAATTTCGGAGAAACAGCACCTGTTGGAATGATTTTCAAATCCGGTTACGGTCGTTGGCTTATTTCCGGAAGAATGTATGTCGAAGTTCAAGACAATGAGGGAAATTATGTCGAAATAGGATATATGGATCCGTTCATAAAGGGCGGACATATCGAAGCGTGGTCAAAGGAAAGATACATAAGCTTTAATGATTCCGCAAAAAATCTGTGCACAGGCAACAAGTCTGTAAGATTCAGAGTTGCAAGCGGAACATTCGGAAATTTTCACGGTTTCAAATTTTTCAAACAAGCAAGTGACACAGAGGGTATAATTCCCGCTTATGCATCGGCATATGACAGCTTGAAAGAAAATCTTTCGGTGAATGAGGGTATCCAAACCTCGGACGGAAGCTATCAATATACCGTAGGAACTGCATTCGGAGCAACTGCGGCTCAAAAACTGATATTTGAAATTACAAGAACAAGTGCAGATGCCGCAACTCTTCCGAGTGTTTCGGTTATGTCCGATTCTCAAACGGTATCGGCAACAATTCCGAGCGTTTCGGTTGATGCCGGTGAAAGTGTAACACAATATGCATACATTTCAAATCCGGAGGATTTTGTCGGAAATATGTCTGTATATTTGAAATTCTCGCAAAGATTGGCAACAAATGCAAATGATGGCACGGGATTATCTTCCGATACTGTTTCAAAAACAACAGATTTTAAATTTATAAATCAAAATCCAATCTCTCCTTACAGTGAACTTATTTCCGAAAAGCTTGAGGGTGAAATTGAAATAGGACTTGCAGATTTCGGCGAGCTTGGTGCAAAGAGTGTCAGTGTTACTTATGAGGGTAGCGGAGATTTGTCGATTAACGGCAAAAAGCTTGCAACATTGTCGCAGGAGAAGACTGGCGAAAAAATAAATCTTGATGTTTCGGAATGGAAAGGATTGAAAAAATTAGTTTTCAATGCAGGAGACGGACTTTGTGTTTCATCTGTTGTGTTTGAAAAAATGTCATTTAAAAATCCTTTTGACAAGCAAAATGTTGATGCGGTTTATATCGGTGCGGAGGTTACGGAGCAATCGGATTGGACAGCCGCAATCAAAGAAAAGCTGGCAGATAATTCAACTGCATACTATAATACATCGTTTAATAACACAGATGTGGTTATACCGAATAACGATGCGGAAAAGCTGGAGTTGATAAAAAATATTCCGAATGGAGATATTATCTTTATTCAGCAGAGTGACATTGCCGAAGCTCTTGTAAATGCTTATGCGAAAGCCGCAAGCGTTCCTTATGTTATAATTGTTGGAACAGCGGATTATGCAAGTGAGTACAAAATAGAATGTATCACATCAGACGGCGAGGGATTGGGTGCAAACGAAACCTATAAAAAACCTGTTATTCAAGCTGTAACGGGTAAAAATCCTTATACACAGGTATTGACAAATTCAAATACATATGATTCAAAAACAATGCCCGACGGAAAACAGGAAAGCTATTATGTTGCAGGTTTTGAATCTTGGACAAACAATGATTTGGGTTATGAATTCAAAAACTTTGATTTCTCGGATGGAGCAAGTAAGATTTTGATTTCTTACTCACCATCAACGGGTTCGGAAACGGGAGCAACGGTAGATGTTAAGATTGACGGGTACGACGGAACAACAATAGCTACATTTGTAAGACCGCAAGGCGGCTCGGGATGGAGAACGCTTGAGGCTCCGGTGGTTGTTCCCATATCGGGAATTCACAATATTTATCTTGTGAACAGATATAGAGGGACTGAACTGTCAAGCGGATCAGTGTTCGGAAATATTCAGTATTTCCAAGTTGTGCCGGTGGAAAACTATGATGAAATGAATAGCAAAAATGCACTATCTGCAACAATCGTTGATGAGAACATCTATCTTGATGCACAGACTACTGCAACATTTGAAAAAATCAGCGACATTACAGAACTTGTAACACTTACGGCAAGTGTTGCCGCAAACGGTGCAGGCGTGATTAAAGTGAAAAACGGTGATACCGTTATGGCACAATTTGATTTGACCGATGCGGGCAAGAACTTTGAAAATGTTTTGGCTGATGTGGCAAAGGATGTTTCGGGTTCGACAAATCTTGAACTTGCATATGAGGGTGAAGGATATTGCTATGTTAAAAATATTGATGTGAAGAAAAAGTCATTGTTCAATACCGATTTCGGTGTTTTGAATTATGCACAAACATCGGGTGCAAATGTTTTGAAAAACAAATTCGGCGGTATGTTGAACAAGAATATTCTTTGGACGAATGTTGATTTCGGAACAGAAGCAAAAGCAGTTGATGTGACAATCGGTATTGCATTTAACAGATTGTCAGCAGGTGCAAGCGTTACACTTTATGCTGACAGTATTTCTCCCGAAAATAAAATCGGTGAGTACATAACATCATCACAAACAGGTGTTAATGAATGGTTCGGAGATACCAAATTTAACAGAACATTCCCGTTGACAAAATATATGTCGGGAGTTCATAACATTTATGTTGAGGTAACAAACTCCGAAGCGGCAACAATGGATACTGGCTGTGATATATTCTCGTTCTCATTTGATCAAGTGGCTGATACGGGATACAGAATTTATAATAATATCGTTCAGTCAAAGCAGAATGCAGATTCGGCTCAAGACCACAATTGGCTCGGTAATCAAGCGGTTATAACCTTTATGGGTGATGCGGTCAATAATTCAAGCATTGTATTCGGTGCCGCGATTTATGACAGTACAAATAAGCTTGTTGATGTCGATGTTATGCAAACAACGGTTGCAGACGGTTTAAATTCAGCATCTGCCTTTGTAACATCTAAAGAATTGGGAAGCGGAAGTTACACATATAAATATTTTGTTTGGGACGGAACAACAGTTGCTCCGATTTTTGAGGGAGCGGCTGCGTCTCAAGTATTTATGAAATAATTAAAGATTGGAATTTTAGGCGGTGCGATTTGTTCGCACCGCCGATTAAAAAATATGAGGAGAAAAAACATATGCCGAGAAAATTTTTGTTTTGTATAATTGCACTCTTGTTTGTAAACACAACGGCTTTTGCAGATGAATTTGTGATGAACAATCAAGCAAATTATGATGCATACACATATACAAATATGGTTGACTGCTACAGCTATCACAAATCGACAGGGAAAAATTTTGCCCCGAATGAGTCGCATTTCGGAAATACAAGTGCGGGTGTGTATATTGTTTATAAAAACATAAATTTCGGCAACGGCGGTGCGAGTCATATAAAGTTAAACTATTCAACCTACGGTAACTATGACGGAATTTTGGAATTCAGAAAAAATTCTGCCGACGGAGAGCTTTTGGCAAGTTATGAATCGCAAAACAACAATTTTTGGTACAGTCCGGAAAAACGAACAAAGCAAATAATAAATCCTATGTCAGCTGTTGGAAGATTTGATTTGTATGTTGTGATTAAAAATAACACATTCGGCAATTTATACGGTTTTGAGTTTGTTAAACAGCAATCGGCATATGAGCCTGTAGATGCATATGCCGCACTTGACAGATTTTGCGGAATTCCGGAAGAAAACATAGGAGAGAACGGGATTTTATTTAATGCGGACAATCCGCTTCTTCTAGGAGATGATTCTTCAAGAAATGTTGAATATTATGTAAATTTTGAAAATAAAAATGCCGCCGATATTGTTATCGATGCGGAAGTTGAAATCGGCGGAAGAATGAGAATTTACAATGACTGTACTTCGGGAGAATTGTTGTTTCAAACCGTGATTGCCGCCAAGGACGGCAAACAAACATTTAAGGTCGGAGAGAAAATATCCGAGCTTAAAAATACGCAGAATTTATGCATTGTTTTTGAAAACAGCGTAAGATTAACATTTAAAAATTTTTATTTTGTGTCGGAGGGCGAGATAAAAACAATAGACGATACAATTTTTGATGTAAAAAATTATGATGAAATCAACAAGGCTGTCGATAAAGAAAATTATATCGGCAGTATGGATTTAGCCGGTGCCTGGGTAAAATGGGAATCGGTTGATTTCGGGACAGATGTTTGGCCGAGAAAAGTAAGTGTTCGCTACGGTATAGGTGATGGTTACAGCGGTTCGGTTATGAATATAAGAATTGATTCACCCGACGGAGAAATAATAGCAAGTGTTCCTTTTGATTATCAAGAGGGAATAAATTGGGGAAATCCCAAAACTGCGGAAACTCCGATGCTGAAAGGAATTACGGGAATACACGATATTTATGTAACGGTTGATGAGGGTGAGTATTTAACTCTTTGGAAAGCCGGGAATATTTTCGATATTGATTTTGAACCCGTCAACAAAAAATATTTTGTTTCGTATAATTTGAGCGGATATATAAACGACCCTCAAAAGATTTTATCTGTTTTGACTTTCTTGAATGATGAGGATAATCCGCAGGGAATTGTCTATGTGCTTGCGGCGTATTCAAAGGACGGAGAATTGATTGCCTATGATTTCAGTAATGAAAAATTATCGGACGGATTGAATTCTTTTGAAAAATCCTTGAATTATAAAACGGACGGCAAGGAAGCATATACAGTAAAAGCATTTGTTTGGGATGAAAAAAATACACCGTTGTTAAAGAATAACGATGTTTTTTATATAGAATGATAAAACGGCTGTGAAAAATCACAGCCGTTGTTTTTTTATTAAAGAAGATTTTTTATAAGCTCTTCGTGAGATTTATCGGAAAGGTAAGCCGGAGCAATATCGAATACCGTTTTGCATCCCTTTTGACCCTCTTTTGAAAGGCGATAAGCCGCTCTTGTGTAAGCAACAATTACGGATGCGGTAAATTCGGGGTTTGAGTCAAGCTTTAGGCTATATTCAATAATGTGATTATTTTCTTTGTTCCAACCGGTTTTTCCGCTTCTGATAACCATTCCGCCGTGGGGAATACCGCTATGATTTTTCTTAAGCTCGTCCAAAGAAATGAAATGAACGGTTGTATCATAATCAGCGAAATAGTTAGGCATTGTTTTGATTTCATTTTCAATTCTTGCCTTATCGGCTCCGTCCTCAACAACGACAAAACATTCTCTTGTATGTTTTTGACGGGTTGTCAATTGAGGATTTTCGCCTTTTCTGACAGCACTTACAGCTTCATCAACGGGGATTGTATATTGTCTTGCATCAATGACTCCGTCAATTCTTCTGATGGCATCGGAATGTCCCTGGCTTATGCCCTTGCCCCAAAAGGTATAGTCGCATCCCTCGGGAAGAATCGCGTTTGCATACATACGGTTAAGTGAGAACATTCCCGGATCCCATCCGACCGAAATAACGGCTATATGATTTGTTTCCTGTGCGGACTTGTCAACATTTTTGAAATGTTCCGGTATTTTGGCGTGAGTATCAAAGCTGTCGATGACATTGAAATACTTTGCGTATTCCGGTGTTTGAACGGGGAGGTCTGTAGCACTGCCGCCGCACAAAATCAAAACATCGATATCATCCTTTTTTTCGATTGCCTTGTCATAAGAATAAACGGGAACACCGTCGGTTAAAATTTTAACCGAGCTTGGATCTCTTCTTGTGAACACGGCGCAAAGCTCAAGGTCATCGTTCTGCTGTATTGCACATTCAACACCTCTTGCAAGGTTTCCGTAACCTAAAATTCCGATTCTGATACTCATAATAATCACTCCAATTTCAGTTTTTTTCATTTTATCAAAAAACTTTTTTAAAAACAATAATGTTGAAAAAAAATCTACCAATTAAATAAATATTGAGTAATTTTTAAGCTATTTTTGTTATCTTTTTTCAAGAGGAACATAAGCGACAGGATCCGCAACCGATTTATATGCAGGTCTTATGATTTTGTTTGTGTTGATAAGCTCTTCGATTCTGTGTGCACTCCAACCGGCAATTCTTGCAACGGCAAAGAGCGGAGTATAAAGCTCATCGGGGATATTAAGCATTGAATATGCAAATCCGCTGTAGAAATCGATGTTCGGGCTTACACCCTTGTAAATTTTTCTCTTTTTCGAGATAATGTTGGTTGCCGCTTCGGCAACATTGTTATAGAGAACAAACTCATTGTGGCGTTTTTTCTCAACGGAAAGCTTTTCAACATAGCTTTTGAAAATGTTGGCCCTCGGGTCGGAAATCGAATATACTGCGTGACCCATTCCATATATAAGACCGGAGCGGTCGAAAGCTTCCTTGTTGAGTATTTTTAAAAGATATGCACCGATTTCCTCTTTGTCGTTGAAATCACGGATATTTTCCGAAATATCGGAGAACATTTGCTTGACCTTTATGTTTGCTCCGCCGTGCTTCGGACCTTTGAGCGAACAAAGTGATGCCGCCATTGCGGAATAAGTGTCCGTTCCGGATGAGGTGACAACATGGTTCGTAAAGGTTGAATTATTTCCGCCGCCGTGCTCCGCATGGAGGACAAGTGCTATATCAAGAAGCTTTGCTTCAAGCTCCGTGTAGGATTTGTCGGGTCTTATCAATCGGAGAAGATTTTCTGCGGTTGACAGCTCCGGCTTCGGATTGTGAATATAAAGTCCTCTGCCGAGAATATAGTGGCGGTAAGCGTGATAGGCATATGCCGCAAGTGATGAAAAATTCGCTGTAAGCTGAATACATTGTCTTAAAACATTGTTAATGCTCAAATCATTTGCGTTGCTGTCGTAGGAATAAAGTGTCAAAACACTTCTTGCCAAGGAATTCATTATGTCACCGTTGGGTGCTTTCATAATGACATCACGCACAAAGTTTGTTGGCAGACAGCGGTAGTCGGATATTAATTTATAAAAATCCGCAAGCTGTTGTTTGTCGGGAAGTGCCCCGAAAAGAAGAAGATAAACCGTTTCTTCAAATCCGAAACGGTTATCGGCGGTAAAACCACCGACAAGGTCGTTGATGTTTATTCCTCTGTAGTAAAGCTCACCCTCACACGGAACTGTCTGACCGTTTTCGGTTTTTGAGGAGATTATGGTCGAAATTTCGGTAAGACCGGTAACAACGCCTTTTCCGTCCAAATCACGCAGTCCTCTTTTGACATGGTGTGTTTCGTATAATTTCGGGTCTATGTTGCTGTTTTTTTGGCACAGTTCTGCAAGGGAATCTATCTGCGGTGTTATCAGCGAGTAGTTGTTTTTAAACATTTGTCATCAGTCCTTTTCGTTAGATTTCTGTCAGTATTCTGACTGTTTTTATTATGCAGTCCTCAATCGGACGATCGTTGTCATCGGTTTTTGTTTCGGCGATTTCGTCAACATATTCCATTCCCTCCGTAACCTCTCCGAAAGAAGCATATTGGGTGTTCAAAAACGGAGAATTTTTGTGAACGATGAAGAATTGACAGGTTGCCGAATTTGGTTGGTTTGTGCGAGCCATCGAAATTGCTCCTCTTTTGTGAGGAAGAAAGTTTATAATATTATTCGAGAAAAATTCTCCCGTAATTGTCGGAATATTTGAAAAATAACTGCCATCCGTTCCGAATGCACCGCCCTGAATCATAAAATCTTCTATGACACGGTGGAAAATTTTATTGTCAAAAGCACCTGCGACAGCAAGATTTTTGAAGTTTGCAACTGTTATGGGAGCAATGTCGGGAAATAGGTCAAGCCTGATTGTTTTTCCGTCCGAAAGCTCAATTTCAGCCTTTACGACATTTTTTCTCGGTCCTATATAATCACGGTAAATGTCGTAATAATCGTCCGAAAGATAATAGATAAACAAATCTCCGAACTCTGTCAGATCCTGACCGCTTTCGGCAGGATTCGGAGTGTATTCTATTGTCACTGTTTTACTTTCGTCAATCCAATCAACTTTTGCACCCAAAAGCTCCGAAATACATCTTATGGGAAGCATTGTTTTTCCGTCTATGAGCTGCGGTACAACATCGCTTATGTAGCCAGAATCCATTGCAAGGTCGGAGAACTTGAACATTGTGTCCCGTCCTATCCACATAATCACAATGTTATCCCTGTCCGATACCGAAACGCCTTTGTTTGCATCATTCCACCATACATCGCATTGCAGAGCCTCTCCGACATCACGAATAGGAATCAGAATTCTTCCTTCAATATTTATCGGTGCGGTTTCGGTTTGAATTATTTCACCGTTGACCGATATTTTTGCTTCTTGTGCATATGCCGTTGCGGAAAAAAGCATAAGAGCAATTAATGCACAAAGATATATAAATATTTTCTTTTTCATATAAAACACCTCATTTATTTTATTTTTTCACAGCTATCCAAAACATAAAGTTCCAGAGCTTCCCAATCGCCGACAAGTCCGTTTTTTATATTTAAATCGGCACTTGCCGCCTCAATGATTCTGTCGGCAAGATAATTTTCTCCGAAGCCTCTTGCCGATTGGGCGTATTTTTTTGCTATAAACGGCGAAGTTTTGATTTTCGCGGCAACATCGGCATAGCTGTTTCCTTCGGCACAAAGAAGTGCCGCACGGAGCATTTTGTCAAATGTCCCCGAAAGAAGATACAAAATCTTAAATGCCGGCTCTTTGACGGTTTTCAAGTCCGTCAGAATTTTTATTGCTCCGTCGGGATTTTTTGCCATAATATAATTTGTAAGCTCAAAAATTTTAACGCCGACAGCTTTTGACACAATTGTGTCGATATCGCTTTTTGTTATTTGCGTATCACAATAATTTAAAAGCTTGTCAAGCTCATTTTTTATGTTTGAAAGTCCATCGTCGCATACGCTGACAAAATACTGTGCAACGCTTTTATCAATTTTTTTGCCGTTGTTCAAAACCTGCCGTTCAACCCATGTGACGGTATCGGTTTCGTTTAAGGTTTCAAATTCAATGACAGTTCCCGTTTTTGAAAGTTTTTTGAAAAGTCCGCTTCGTTTGTCAATTTCCTTTTCGTCAAATAAGATTACGGCATAATCGGGAAGAGAATCAAATCTTTTTGTCCAATAGTCCTTGATTTCCTCTTTTGCCTTTGAAAAAATTTTACTGTCCTTTATGATGATAAGCTTTTTCTCACACATCATCGGGAAACTTTCGATAGCATCGTCTATGTCGGATATATCGGCTTTTTCACTGTCTATTGTTATTCGGTTAAAGTCGGGTATTCCGCCGTCATCGACAAGCTCTGTAATTTTTTTTATATAGCTGTCCTTTATATATACCTCTTTGCCGTAGAAAAGATACAGCCCGTCAACCTCACCCGATGCAAGCTTTTTCTTTAATGCGGAAAGCGGTGTTTCCTTTGTCAATTTTCAAACCCCCATTCGTCGGTGTCGGAATAGTATGAAGTATAACCGACCTTTCCGTTTTTTGAAATTTTAAATCTTATGTCGCCCAGCTTGTCCGTTCTCAATGTATATGCACCGTGTTTTTGGAGACGGTTTAGAACGGATTTGTCTGGAAGTTTATAGACAGAGTCTTCGTTTGTGCTTATAACCGCATATTCAGGCGTTGTCTCTGAAAGAAATTCATCGGTTGTGGAGGTATCCGAGCCGTGATGAGCAACTTTCAGCAGGTCAACATCAGAAAATGTGTCAAGCATTGTATATTCGGTATGGCTTGTTGCATCGCCTGTGAACAAAGCTTTAAATCCATTGGTTTTGAGTGTGAACACAAGCGAATAATCATTTTCCGAGAAATTGTTCCCGCCCGATATTATTTCAATTTCATCGCCCGACGGAAATTTTAAACAGTCCCCGTTTTCGGGATATATAATTTCGATATTTTTCTTTCTTGCAAGCGTTTCTATTTCTTCACGGTATTCGTCTCCCTCGCCGAAATTCGGCATCATAACCGCTTTAACATCAAGATTTTTGATTGCGGCTATTGTCCCGAGACAGTGGTCTTTGTGATAATGCGAAAGAATAGCCAAATCAACAGTGGCTACGCCCTCTGCTTTCAGGTACGGAAGAAAAATTTTTGCTCCGGCATCGTAATCGGAAAAATCCTCACAGCCTCCACCGTCAACAATAATATTTTTACCGTCGGACAATTTTATGTAACAGCCGTCACCGTGACCAACATTGACAAAATTAATGTACGATGCTCCCGACGAAAGAATTGCGGTCACAAAGGATGACATCAGGCATCCGCAGATTACACCCGTCAGAATCTTTGTTCTTAAAAAATATGTGTGCTTGTCAGCAATATCCTTTATAACCACAGCCGAAAGATAAAGAGCAACAACCGTTAATATACTTGGCTTTTTCAAAATTATGTTTGAAAAGGGAAGCATATCAACAACATAAGGTATTTTGTGTATAATATAAACCGCACCCGATATTATGTTTCCACCGATAACAGCTCTTGAAAACAGTGCGAATTCAAGGCACATAAACGGGAATGATATAAAAATCAATATGATAAGCGGAAAATACAGTGCATTGAGCAACACACCGTAAGGTGTTATTGAGTTGTAAAAGTATGCACAAAGGGGTACTATTCCGAAAGTTGATATTATATACACCGTCAAAAGGCTTCGCACCGTAAAGGATTTTACAAAATTCAGCTTTCTGAAAATAATCGGACGAAGCATAAAGAAAAGCCAGCTCATAACCGATGAAATTATAAATCCGGGGTTAAAAACCAAAAGCGGATTTGCAAGGAGCAGAATAAGCAACACCGATGAAAGAATATCGGGATAGTGCATATATCCGTATTTCCTGACCGCAATTGCCGAAAGTGCGGCAACATATGCAAGCTTTATTCCTGAAAAACTTTCGGAAAATGCTATGGCATAAAGCACAACAAAAATGATTTTTGCCGTATCCTTTGTTTTTCTGTCAAAGAGCATAAAAACAAAGTTTACAGCCACAATAATCATAAAAATATGCAGATAGGGCGGATACAGAATACGCAGTGTTCCGTTTCTTCTCAAAAGCTCCTCGTAATCGGGTGTAAAATAACTTCGGCTTCCCGTTAAAATAGAATTTAAAACAGCACCCTCATCTTCGCCGAGTGTGAGAACGGTTTTTGATACTGCATTTTTTAAAAGCTTTGCATAATGTCTCGGAGAATAGAGCTTTCGATGTGTATTGTCGGTGGCTGTTTCAAAATCGGATATTTTGTAAAATATTCTATTGCACTTGTTGTAGGACACCGAGTCGAAATCGGAGTAGTTCATCTTTTCGCCGATTGTTGTCAGAAAGCCTCTGACGCCGACATTTTGAGCATAATCGAATTTTATGTCGGTGTTTAATTTTACATATTCGACGGCGGGATAGAATTCATCCTTGTATTTTGCACCGTCGGTTTTTATGACATATGTGTATCTTCCGTTGCTCTCTGACGGAATATCATAAACATAACCTGAAATTTCGATAAACTTATCCTCAAGAGAATGAAGCTCACAGGATTCGTAGCTTGTTTGATACGATACCATACAAGCACTGAGTGCAGCGAAGAAAAAGAGCAAGCAACGATAATATTTCCGATTTTTGAGAAAAGCCGAACAAATGGCGTTCGATATGAATAAGCACACCGAAATAAGGCATATTTCCCAACAGGATAAAAAATTAAGCGATACAATTCCGATTAAGAATGAAATCAACAGCTTGAAAAACAAAACAATCCCTCCGCCGATTTTTGTTCTATGTAATTTTATCATAAAACGGTAAATATGTCAATTTAGAAAATACCGTATTGCAATAAATTAAGGAAAAAATATTGACTTTTTTTCTTCAATTATATATAATATAAATTGGTTTGGTATGCATTGGTGCATACAAAAGATTTATAAGGAGCATACTTATGGAAAAAATGGGATTGAATGAGATAAGAGAAAAATATTTGAGCTTTTTTGAAAGCAAGGGTTGTTTGAGATTGGGAAGCTTTCCGCTTGTGCCTCAAAACGATGCCAGCTTGCTTTTGATAAATTCGGGAATGGCACCGATGAAAAAATGGTTTACGGGTGCTGAAATTCCACCGAAGAAAAGAGTGACAACCTGTCAAAAATGTATAAGAACACCCGATATCGAAAGAGTCGGAAAGACAGCCCGTCACGGTACATTTTTTGAAATGCTAGGAAATTTTTCGTTCGGTGATTATTTTAAAAGAGAAGCAATCAATTGGGCATGGGAATTTTTAACCAAGGTTATGAATTTCAATCCCGACGATTTGTGGATAACTGTTTATGAAGAGGACGATGAAGCAAGAGATATCTGGGTAAATGATGTTGGAGTAAATCCCGAAAGAGTTGTCAAAATGGGTAAAGAGGACAATTTCTGGGAACACGGAACAGGTCCTTGCGGTCCATGCTCGGAAATCCATGTGGACAGAGGTGCACATCTTGCCTGCGGACCGGATTGTAAAATAGGATGTGACTGTGACCGCTTTATGGAGGTTTGGAATCTTGTGTTCACACAGTTTGATAAGGATGAAAACGGAAATTATAATCGTCTTGAAAATCCTAATATCGATACCGGTATGGGTCTTGAAAGACTTGCAGCTGTTGTTCAGGGTGTTGAAAATCTCTTTGAGGTTGACACCGTGAGAAATGTTATGTCACACATAAGCAAAATTGCAGGTGTTTCATATAAGGAAAACGAAAAAACTGATGTATCGTTGAGAGTTATAACCGACCACATCAGATCAACCGTTATGATGGTTTCGGACGGTGTTATTCCGTCAAATGAGGGAAGAGGCTATGTTTTGAGAAGACTTTTGAGGCGTGCGGCAAGACACGGAAAGCTCTTGAACATAGACAGACAGTTTTTGTTTGAGGTTGCCGATACTGTTATAGATGAATCAAAGTCCGGTTATCCCGAGCTTGACGAAAAGAGAGAATATATCAAAAAGATTATAAAGATAGAAGAAGAAAGATTTGATGCGACAATCGATAACGGTCTTATCGTTTTGAACGGATATATCGAAGAGGCAAAAAAATCCGGTAAGACAAAGCTTTCGGGTGAAGAGGCTTTCAAGCTTCACGACACATACGGATTCCCGCTCGATTTAACAATCGAAATTGCGGCTGAAAATGCGTTGGAAGTTGATGTTGACGGCTTCAACAAATGTATGCAGGAACAAAAGGATACCGCAAGAGCATCAAGAAAAGAGGGTTCTTCCTGGGACGGGACAGACAATTATGAATTTAACATTGATACGGCAACCGAATTTGTTGGTTACGGCGAGCTTTCGGCAAGTGCAAAAATTCTTGCGATTGCAGAAAACGGAGAACAGACAAATTCAATCAAAAAGGATGCTGTCGGAATAATCGTAACAGATAAAACGCCTTTCTATGCCGAAATGGGCGGACAGGTCGGCGATACAGGTTCAATCATTGCCGATAATGCCGAGATTAAGGTCACAAACACAACAAAGGACGGCAACGGCTTGTATTATCATCACATTGAGGTTGTTTGCGGTGAAGTCGCTGTTGGCGATACCGTTACAATGCAGGTATGCAAAAACAGAAGGAGATCAATCGAAAGAAATCATTCGACAACTCATCTTTTGCACAAGGCATTGAAAGAGACATTGGGAACTCATGTTGCACAAGCAGGTTCATTGGTTACTCCCGACAGACTTCGTTTTGACTTCTCACACTTTGAAGCAATGACAACCGAACAGCTCAAAGAGGTAGAGAAAAAGGTTAACGAGGTAATCTTGGAAGGACTTGATATTGTCGTTCGTGAATTGCCGATTGAAGAAGCAAAGAAGCTTGGTGCAACAGCACAGTTCGGCGAAAAATACGGCGATGTTGTAAGAGTTGTTTCGATTGGTGATTATTCGGTTGAATTCTGCGGAGGATGTCATCTTACAAATACAGCACAGGCAGGAATGGTAAAAATTCTTTCAGAGGGTGGAGTTGCCGCAGGTGTGAGAAGAATTGAAGCCGTTACCGGTATGGGTGTATATGAATACATCAATTCAAGAGACGAAGAGGTTTGTACATTGGCAAAGACTCTTAAAACAACAGAGCACGATGTTTTGAAAAAAGCGGAAGCTGTTATGGACGAATTGAAAAACACTCAAAAGGAGCTTGAGGGTATTAAGGCAAAAATGGCTGCGGCACAGGCAGGCGACATTATGAACAATGCGGAAAAAATCGGAGATATCGATTTGATATGCGCAAGATTTGACTCACAGACACCTGATGCGTTAAAGACAATGGCAGACGATATAAAATCAAAGAACAAAAATGCAGTAATCGTTTTGGCGGCACTGACCGACGGAAAGATAACATTTGTTGCAATGTCGGGAAAGGATGCACTTTCAAAGGGCGTTCATTCGGGAAAAATCATTAAGGAAATAACAGCGGTTGCCGGCGGTTCCGGCGGCGGTAAGCCGGATATGGCACAAGGCGGCGGAAAGGATGCGTCAAAGATTGACGATGCACTTTCAAAAGCAAAGGAAATTGTGGCAGAACAGTTGAAATAAAATATGAACGGAATTATAATAATCGATAAGCCGTGCGGAAAAACCTCCCACGATATGGTGAGTTTTATCCGTCGGCTTACCGGAATAAAAAAAGTAGGACATACGGGAACGCTTGATCCGGAGGCGACGGGTGTGCTTCCCGTATGCATAGGAAACGCAACAAAGGCGTGTGAGCTTTTGACCTGTCAAAACAAGGCATACCGAGCAGAACTTGCATTGGGTATGACTACCGACACACTTGATGCCCAGGGCGAAATTCTTTCGGAACAGCCCGTTTTATGCACAAAAGAGGAAATAGAAAAGGCAATAATGAGCTTTATCGGCGAATCGGAGCAAATTCCGCCGATGTATTCAGCTATAAAAAAGGACGGAAAAAAGCTGTATGAGCTTGCACGACAGGGCATAAGCATTGAGAGAGAAAAAAGAAAAATAACAATAACAAGCATAAAAATCAATGAAATAGATATGGAAAGAGAAACGGTTTCGTTTGATGTTGAATGTTCAAAGGGAACATATATAAGAACTTTGTGTGATGATATCGGAATGAAGTTGGGATGCGGCGGATATATGAATAAGCTCACAAGAATAAAAAGCGGAGCTTTTTCGATTGAGTATGCATACACAACCGACAAAATCACAGAACTCTGCAAAGAGAACAAGCTTTCGGAGGCACTGATTCCGGTGGATGAGGTGTTCGATTACCCGAAACTTGTTGTGGATGAAAGACAGGAAAAATTTTTGATAAACGGCGTCAGAGTCAGATATAGAGGTCTTTGTGAGGGCAAAATTTACCGAGTTTATGACAAAAACGGAAAATTTTTAAGCCTTTCGGAATGTAGGGAAGAAAGACTTACTCTTGTTAAGGCGTTTTGGAATTGACAGAAGGAGAAATTTATGAGAGTTATCACCGATTTTAATAAAATTGACAGATGTGCTCTGGCTCTCGGAAATTTTGACGGAGTTCACTGTGCACATAAAAAAATAATAGAAGCTTGCAGGGATTATGCAAAAAAAGAAAGAATTTCATCGGGTGTTTTGCTTTTTGATATTCATCCGCAGATATACTTAAAAAATGACACGAAGCTCTTGACAACGCTTGATGAAAAGCTAAAACTGACAGAGGAAATCGGCGTTGATTTTGTTTTTGTGAAAGCATTTAACGAAGAAACGATGAAAATGTCGGCAGAAGAATTTTTCTCTGTTTTGAGAGATAAGCTAAAGGTCGAAGCACTTTTTGCGGGATATGATTATACTTTCGGATACAAGGCATCCGGAAACTGCGAAAAACTGTTAAAACTGTGCAAAAAATCGAAAATATATGCGAAAATATTTGAAAAAATAGAGATTTCGGAAGAAACGGTTTCAAGCACGATGATTCGCCGTTTGATATCGGAGGGAAAAACCGAGGAAGCAAAAAAATATCTCGGTCATCTGTATCTCGTGTGCGGAAAAGTCGAAAAAGGAAAGCAAAACGGTGTCAAAATGGGAATTCCGACAGCGAATGTAAGCTTTTCAAAGGAAAAGCTGATGCCGCCCGACGGGGTTTATAATGGCTTTTTTGAGGTTGACAACAAAAGGTATAAAAGCCTTATAAATGTCGGAAAAAATCCTACTTTTAATGCGGATAAAAGAACTCTTGAGGTTCACATTCCCGATTTTTGCAGGGATATTTACGAAATGGATGCAACAGTATATTTTGACAGGAAAATAAGAGATGAAATAAAATTCAATTCTCCCGAAGAATTGGTAACACAGATAAAAAAAGATTTAAAATCTTTAGGATAGAGGGTAAGTAAAATGTATTTGGTAGTTGGATTGGGAAATCCCGGAAGCGAATTCAGAATGACACGCCACAACATAGGATTTGAAGCTGTGGATTACATTGCCGTGAAAAATGGGGTGAAAATAAACAAGCTCAAATTCAAGGGAATGTATGGAGAAACAAGAATAAAGGGCGAAAAAGTCCTTTTTGTGAAGCCGCAGACATATATGAATTTGTCGGGTGACAGTATTGTGGAATATTGCAATTTTTTCAAAATACCGCCGCAGAATGTTATTGTTGTTGTTGACGATATGTCTCTTGAAAGAGGCAGGCTGCGTATCAGAACCCGTGGCGGAGCAGGCGGACATAACGGACTCAAATCGATTATTTATAAATTGCAAACCGAGGAATTTATAAGAATAAGAATAGGAATCGGTTCGGCATCCAATGCGAATATGGATATGGTGAACTTCGTTATCGGAAAATTTAAACGCGAAGAAGTTCCCGTTGTTGAAAAGGCGATAATAAAAGCCTCCGAAGCAATTGTCGATATTGTTGAAAACGGAGTTGACTACGCAATGAACAAATACAACACGAAGGTTTGATAATATGAAGTTTTCAGACATTTTGACTCAAAGCAAAGAATTTAATGATTTAAAAAAGGCACTCAGCAATCCCCCTGTTTCGGCGGCGGGGATTGTTGAGTCTGCTTTTTCTCATTTTATAACAGCATTGTGCGAAAAGAAAGGTGCACTTGTTGTTGTCTATTCGGATGATGAGGCAAAGAGACTTTATCGTGATTTGAAATTTTTCTGCGATAATGCACTTTATTTTCCGTCGAGAGAATATATCTATTATGATATCGACGCTCTCGGACATCATAATGAACAAAAAAGAATAAAAACTCTTCATAAAAAAGAAAATTCAATTGTTGTGGCATCGCTTGAAGCGTGTCTTGACTACACAATTCCACCAGAGATTTTGACTGAAAATACTTTGATTTTAAAACCGGGCGAACACTATGACATCAAAAAGCTTTCAGAAAAGCTTGTTATTATGGGATATTCCAGATGTGAAGCTGTTGAGGGATGTGGACAGTTCAGCGTCAGGGGCGGAATTATAGATGTTTTTTCTCCTGCGGAGGATTTTCCTTTCAGAATTGAATTTTTCGATGATGAGGTCGATTCTGTAAGAATATTTGACTATGTTTCGCAAAGAACAATGAGCAGTGCCGACCAAGCGGAGCTTCTGCCGTGTCGTGAAGCTGTTTTGACGGTGGAAAAAAGACTTGAAATAGCGGAAAATCTTAATTTGCAGGCTGAAAAATTAAAGAGAAAAAAAACCGAATTCGGTGAGCTTTCGCAGAATATAAAAAATGATGCGGAGGCGATAGCCGAAAATCGTGAATTTTCGGCTATCGACAAATATGCCGGAATGATATATGACGGAATTTATACAATTCTTGACTATTTTGACAATTCGGAAATGATTTTTGTGTGCGAACCGAAAAGATTGTACGAAAGAGCCAAAACCGTGATGTGGGAGCTTGGAGAAAAGATTTCCGATTTGACGGAAAAAAATATTTATGTGTCGGGAGAAAAGGATTTGATGCTTTCCTTTGAAGCTTTTGTGAAAAAAGCCGGGGAGATGAAGCATATATCTTTAAATTCCTTAAATCACAGTGCCATAAGCTATAAATATAAATCCATTTTTGATTTTTCGTCAAGGGCAACGGTAAGCCTGCACGGAAAAATAGATTATCTTTTTGATGATTTGCGGGAATGGCAAAAAAGAGATACTACAGTAATAATTCTTGCATCAAACAGGGGAAGAGGCGAAAATATCACGGGTATATTGAACGACCGAGGTATTGAAGCTATATTCTTGAACGATTCTTCCGAATTCAAAAAGGGTAAAATTTCGGTGATGTGCGGAGAAATCAAAAAGGGATTTGAATATCCCGAATTGAACTTTGTGCTGATTTCGGAACAGGAGATATTTGAAACAGAAAAGAAAAAGCAAAAAAGAAAGATAGAAAACACAAAAAGGCTCAAATCCTACAATGAGATAAATGTGGGAGATTATGTTGTGCATCAGACACACGGTATCGGCAGATATGACGGTATGAAGAGAATGACTGTCGGAGGAGTCAGCAGAGATTATTTAAAAATTCAATATCAGGGTACGGATTGTTTATATATTCCGGTTGACCAGCTTGATATGCTTTATAAATATGTCGGAAACACAGACAGGGAGTTAAAGCTTAACAAACTCAACAGCTCTGAATGGAACAAAACAAAAGCAAAGGTAAAAAAATCAACCGAGGACATAGCAAAACAGCTTGTTAAACTTTATGCGGAAAGAATGAATTCAAAGGGATTTGCTTATCCGCCCGACGGCCCGTGGCAGAGAGATTTTGAGGATATGTTTGCTTTTGAGGAAACAGATGACCAATTGAGGAGCATAGAAGAGGTTAAGGCTGATATGGAAAGCGAAAAACCGATGGATAGACTTTTGTGCGGAGATGTCGGCTACGGAAAAACGGAGGTTGCAATAAGAGCGGCGTTTAAAGCGGCTGTCAATTCAAAACAGGTTGCATATCTTTGCCCGACAACCGTTCTTGCAATGCAACATTACGACACATTCAAAAAAAGAATGGACGGTTTTGCCATAAAGGTTGAGATGCTTTCCCGTTTCAGAACACCGACACAGCAAAAGAAAATTCTCAAGGATTTGAAAAACGGGACAATAGATATTGTTATAGGAACACACAAGCTTTTGCAGAACGATGTTGAATTTAAGGATTTGGGACTTTTGATTATAGACGAGGAACAGCGTTTCGGAGTAAAGGCAAAGGAAAAGCTCAAAGAATTAAAAAAGAATATAGATGTTCTATCAATGACCGCAACGCCTATTCCGAGAACACTGCATATGTCAATGATTAATATCAGAGATATGAGCGTTTTGGAAACACCGCCCGAAAACCGATATCCCGTACAAACATATGTCACTGAATATAACGATGCGGTTATAGCCGATGCAATTAAGCGTGAGTTGTCAAGAGGCGGTCAGGTGTTTTATCTTCATAACAGAGTGAGTGATATTTTCAGTGTTGCGAACAGAATATCGCAAAAAATACCCGAAGCAACAATTGCGGTCGGACACGGACAAATGAAAGAAGAAGAGCTTGAGGACATAATGTATGATATGGTGAACGGAAAGACAGATGTTCTTGTCTGCACAACCATTATCGAAACAGGATTGGATATCCCAAATGCAAACACAATTATTATAGACAATGCGGACAGAATGGGTCTTGCTCAGCTTTATCAGCTTCGAGGAAGAGTCGGCAGGTCAAACAGGAGTGCTTATGCGTATTTGACATATCGCTCTGATATGGTTTTAACCGATGTGGCACAAAAAAGACTTCGTGCAATTAAGGAATTTACCGAGTTCGGGTCGGGCTTCAAGGTTGCAATGCGTGACCTTGAAATAAGAGGAGCAGGAAGTTTGCTCGGAGCACAACAGCACGGACATATGGACGATGTCGGATATGATATGTATTGCAAAATATTGAAAGAAAGCATAGACGAAATCTGCAATAATCCCAAAGAGGATGACCTTGTTACAACGGTTGATTTCAATGTTGATGCATTCATTCCCGAAAAATATATAAAGAGCCATAACCAAAGAATTGAGGCTTACAAAAAAATTGCGTCGATTGAGGATGAAACGGATGCTTCCGAAATTACCGATGAGCTTATCGACAGATACGGCGAGCCGTCACAATCTGTTCTTAATCTTATTGAAATTGCCCATATTAAGGCAATAGCGAACAGAGCCGGAATCAAGGACATAAATGCAAAGAGAACAACCGTTAATTTCAAATTTGCCGATGGCAGAATAACGCCCGAAGCGGCTGTTAAATTAATCGGAGAATTTCCGCATCAGATTACCTTGTCAACGGCAAAGGAACCGACAATAATTTACAGAAACACAGAACCGAACAGACTCTTTGATAATATTAAATTTGTATTACACGCAATTATTAGGTTGAACAATGAAATAAATTGATATATAATATATATGAT
>CAZGZZ010000011.1:0-34742 GCA_964530315.1 uncultured Lachnospiraceae bacterium | reverse complement strand
TTCAGCACCACTCCCGAACGGCTCTGCCGTGCGGTGTACAGGGCATTGGGGCGGTAAAACGCACCAATGCTTTTTCCTGCTTAATTTTATTTGCTTTGATTTGAACTTTGAAATGGGATATTGGAATAAAAAATAATTGATTTGCAAACCTCCGTGGGAGAAGCTAATCAATTAAATCATCACTTTATTTTATTGCCTATATTATTCTTATCCAATAACCCTTTTGTTTTATTAAATTGGTATTATTTGTAGCCGTTTTTCACACCACATAAGTTAAAAAACAACCACCATTTATTCAAGCACTTTATCTGTCAATCGATAGAGATTAGATGCGGAACATCCGTTACTCTTTTTGCGATTAACTTTGATTATATATCCTTGCTCAACCAATTTCAGTATTGAATTTTTAACGGTTGTTAAACTGATACCTGTATCCTGATGTATGGTATCAAGAGAAGGGAAGCAGGAATTGGCAGTTCCCGACCGCATACAGAGACAACAAAGTATCTTGAATTCATTTCCGCTGATATTTATATCAGTTATAATCTTATTTGGTATGGTTGTGAAATTTCCTTTTAACTTTTTCACGAAAATCCCCCTTTCTTTAAATGCAAAAAAGTCTTGTAAAACCTAAGTTTCACAAGACTTTTTACCTGATTATTTGTGCTGGGCTGTATCCGTTTGCAGCATTTGGCTTAAATTTGGCTTAAGGTTTAATTTTTTCGGTTGTTCCCATTTCCTCAAACCCGCATAAACACTGACTTTTTTGTCTTATTTGTTATCCAACGGCTTCATTGTTGGGAACAACAGCACATCACGGATTGCCGCAGAGTCTGTCAAGAGCATACACATACGATCGATACCGAAACCGATACCGCCCGTAGGTGGCATACCGATTTCGAGTGCATTCATAAAGTCCTCATCGGTTGTATTTGCCTCTTCATCGCCCTGTGCCAAAAGTTCTTCCTGTGCCTTAAATCTTTCTCTTTGGTCAATCGGGTCATTAAGCTCCGAGTAAGCGTTTGCCATCTCCCAGCCATTCATAAAGAACTCAAATCTTTCAACATATTCCGGATTTTCCGGTTTTTTCTTTGTGAGCGGTGAAATTTCAATCGGATGATCCATTACGAATGTAGGCTGAACAAGGTGTTCCTCCACATATTCCTCAAAGAACAAATTCAAGATATCGCCCTTCTTATGGCGCTCCTCATATTCAATATGGTGCTCATCGGCAACCTTTCTTGCTTCTTCAAGAGTCTTGATTTTGTTAAAATCAACACCCGCATATTTCTTAACGGCATCAAGCATAGTAATTCTTTCAAAAGGCTTACCCAAATCCATTTCAATACCGTTATAAACGATTTTTGTTGTACCGAGAACCTCGTTTGCAACATAGCGATAAAGATTTTCCGTCAAATCCATCATACCGTGATAATCTGTATAAGCCTGATAAAGCTCCATAAGCGTGAATTCGGCGTTGTGTCTTGTATCAAGACCCTCATTTCTGAAAACTCTTCCGATTTCAAAAACCTTTTCCATACCGCCGACAATCAATCTCTTTAAGTAAAGCTCAAGAGAGATTCTCAATTTGAAGTTTTCGTCAAGTGCATTGAAATATGTTTCAAACGGACGGGCAGCCGCACCACCGGCATTTGAAACAAGAATGGGTGTTTCAACTTCCAAAAATCCCTGTTCACCCAAATAACGGCGAATGGATGCAATAATTTTTGATCTTTTTATAAAGGTATCCTTTACATCGGCATTCATAATAAGGTCGGTATATCTTTGTCTGTAACGCAAATCCGTATTTGTCATACCATGGAATTTTTCGGGAAGCGGCTGAAGAGATTTCGACAAAAGTGTAATCTTATTTACTCTTATTGAAATTTCACCTGTTTGAGTTGTGAACACTTCACCTTCCGCACCAACAATATCACCTATATCATATTTTTTGAAGATATTATAATCATCTTCACCCAAAATATCTTTTTTTACAAAAAGCTGAATTTGACCATCCATATCGGCGATATGAGCAAATCCGACCTTTCCCATGCCTCTTTTGGACATAATTCTTCCGGCAACTGTAACAACTTGAGCATTCAAAGGAGAAATTTTGGCTGTTACTTGAGTTTCTGTACCTCGTGCAACCACAGTTCTTTCTTCTGTTGTGTAGCCCTCCGTAATATCCTTGGTTGTATGTGTACGGTCAAATTTTGTGATTTGGAACGGATCCTTACCCTGTTCCTGCAGTTCCTTTAGCTTATCTCTTCTGACCTGCAACAAGTCAGACAACTGTACTTCATTTTGTTCCATTTTAATTTACCCTCTCTTATTATTTATTCGGTCGGAATTTCCACGCCGTTTTGCTTATACTGCAATCCTATACAAACACTCTTGTCTTTCGAGAACATAACAACACGAAGCTCCGTATCATCGATTGTCCACTTTGTTCTCAGCTGAAGCTTCCCGCTTTCGATAAGGTTTAGCTGTTTTGTTTTGTCATCGGTTTTATCCGCCTGATTTGCATAGGCTTCATCTGTCATTTCCGGCTCTTTGAATCTTTCTTTCAAAGAGCTGACAAGCTCATTATAATCGTCAACCGTCACAGGCTTATCCTCTTTGTTGTTTTTGATATAGAATACACCCTGAACAAGTCCGCCATCTATAAATTTATATTCCGCATCGGTCGGGAAACCCTCTTCCCTGACTCTTGTGTAGTATATTGTATCTGTGTCGATTTCTCTGTATCCGTTACCCTCCGCATAGGCAACCTCATCCTTTGTCATTCCCCATTTCAAAGAACGAAAATCCGCTTCCTCTGCGGAAAGGAGCTTCTTTGTATCATCCATCTCAACACCGGAATTAAATGACTCATCTATGTTGACAACATAGTCCGACTGTCCGTCCGCTCCGTCCTCGGGAGCACCGCCTCCGCAAGCGGAAAGAAGAAGACAAGCCGCCGCTGTTAAGCATAATAATTTTTTCTTCATATCTTTATTTCCTTTCCTGCATACATACAAATTATACAGTATAATCACGAAAAAATCAATAGCAATACGGAATTTATTGCGTAATCTCGGCTTTTTTTGCCATTTTTTCCGCTTTCACCTCATTATTTTCATTTTTCGTATTTTGTTTTTGAATATTTTCAAATGCTATCGCCATCATAAGCTTAATTCTGTTGAGCTGATTAACCTCACTCGTCCCGGGGTCATAGTCTATCGGAACAATATTGGCTCTCGGATGCTGACGTCGCAATTCCTTTATCATTCCCTTGCCGGTAACATGGTTTGGCAAGCAAGCAAAAGGCTGAACACAAATAATGTTTTCAACGCCCGATTCGATAAGCTCTACCATTTCACCGGTCAGGAACCAACCCTCACCGCAACAGTGACCGAGCTGCAAAACATCCTGTGCTCCTGCGGCAACAGATTTTATCGGCTTTGGAGCAAGATATGCAAATTTCTTGTTTTTCCTCATAGACTTTGCCATATGCGAACGCATTGTTTCAAGAACCCATATTCCAAGATTTGAAAGTACCATTCCCGAAGCCTTTGCGCCGAGATTTTTATGCTTGAATTTCGTGTTATAGAAGCAATAGAGCATAAAGTCAAGAAGTCCCGGAACAACCGCTTCGCCGCCCTCGTCAACGATAACCTGCGTCACATTGTTGTTTGCATCGGGGTGGAATTTTACAAGAATTTCGCCAACAACTCCGACCTTCGGCTTTTTCGTATCATAAATCGGAATCGCATCAAAATCCGCAATAATTCTGTCAATCGTGTTGTTCAGTTTCAGTGTTTCCTTATCTCCGTTTATGATTGCCGCATAAATTTTTGCAAGCCAATCACGATATACTCTTCTTGTTTCGCCCTTATTTACCTCATACGGAACAATTCGGTTGAAGCAAAGCATAAGCAAATCACCGAAAATACAGGATTTTATCAATTCCGTTACCAACGGCAGTGTAATCTTAAATCCGGGATTTGATTCAAGTCCCGAAAGGTTAAGGCTGATAACCGGAACATTTTCATAACCAGTTTCTTTCAATGCTTTTCTTATGAAAGCAATATAGTTTGTCGCACGGCATCCGCCGCCCGTTTGTGTTATCATAACCGATGTGTTTTCGGGATCGCACTTGCCCGAAACGAAAGCATTTACCAGCTGACCCGTTACAATTATCGACGGGTAGCAGGCATCGTTATTAACACACTTTAATCCCATTTCGATATCCTCCGGCTCTGCCTTTTCCAAAAGAATCGCATTATAGCCGTTATTGTTCAAAACAGCTTCAAAAAGCTTGAAATGAACGGGACTCATCTGTGGGAATATGATTGTGTGGCGTTTTTTCTCGTTCTTTGTGAACGGAACTCTGGTTATTGTATAATCGCAAAGCTTCTGCGGAACAAAATGATTGACATTTCTTTCCTTGACAGCCGCTTTCAAAGAACGGACTCTTATCTTCGCCGTTCCGAGGTTGGAAACCTCGTCTATTTTTAATGAGGTGTATATTCTTTCGTGAGATTGAAGAATTTCCTGCACCTGGTCGGTTGTTACCGCATCAAGTCCGCATCCGAACGAATTTAGCTGAATAAGCTCCAATCTCTCGTTTTTAATTACCTCTGCCGCCGACTCATAGAGTCTTGTGTGATATGCCCATTGGTCAACAACTCTTATATCTCTTTGAAGCTTGCCCAAATGTGCTATCGAGTCCTCGGTCAGCACGGCAAAGCCGAGAGATGTTATCATATCGGGTATGCCGTGGTTAATTTCGGGGTCGATATGATACGGTCTGCCGGCAAGAACTATGCCTCTCTCGTTATGCTCTTCGAGCCATTTCAGCGTTTCTTCACCCTTGTTTCTTATATCCTGTTTGAATTTCTTTGTTTCCTCAAATGCCATATCGCAGGCTTTTTCGATTTCCGCTTTTGATATACCGTCCTTTTCAAAGACCTTTATCAATTGTTTTTTGCAGGAATCTATATCATCAAGGTTCATAAACGGGAACAAAAATTCAACTCCGTCTGCCCTAACGCTGTCCATATTGTTATAGATAACCTCCGGATATGATGTTACCATCGGGCAGTTGAAGTGATTTCCCGCATCGGAATATTCCATTTGCTCATATGCAACGCAAGGATAGAAAATTTTCTTCACACCCTCATCCAAAAGTGCCTGAATGTGTCCGTGAACCATTTTTGCCGGATAGCAAGCCGACTCGGACGGAATTGACTCTATACCCTTTTCATATATTTCGTGCGTGCTTTCGGGCGAAATTTTAACCGAAAAACCGAGCTGTGTAAAGAATGTGAACCACATAGGATAATTCTCATACATATTGAGAACTCTCGGCAAACCGATAACACCTCTCGGTGCATCCTTTTCATCAAGCGGCTCATAGTCAAATAGTCTGTCGTATTTATACTTGTAAAGGTTTGGCAAATCCTTTGTATTTTTAATTTTTCCGGCACCCTTTTCACATCTGTTACCCGAAATATATCTGCTTCCGTCGGAAAATTTTGTCACTGTCAGACGGCACGCATTTGAACATCCGTTACATCTTCTTGTTGTGTTTTCATAATCAAATGACTTCAATTCCTCCGAGGTCGGGAGCTTGGGAACATTTCCGTTATCTCTTTCCTTTGCGATAAGTGCACAGCCGAACGCACCCATAAGTCCGGCAATTTCCGGTCTTATGACATTACGGTTCAAAATCTGTTCAAAAGCTCGCAGAATTGAATTATTCAAAAATGTTCCGCCCTGGACAACAATTTTCTCACCCAAAAGCGACGGGTCACGAAGCTTTATTACCTTATAGAGTGCATTTCTCACAACTGAATACGAAAGACCGGCACTGATATCTCCTACGGTCGCACCCTCTTTTTGAGCCTGTTTTACTCTTGAATTCATAAATACTGTGCATCTTGTTCCCAAATCCACGGGGTTTTCCGATTTGAGTGCTTCCTTTGCAAAATCCTCGGTTGAGAATCCCAAAGATTCCGCAAATGTCTGTATAAACGAGCCGCAACCCGATGAGCAAGCTTCATTGAGCATAATCGAGTCTATGACGCCGTTTTTGATTTTCATACATTTCATATCCTGACCGCCGATATCTATGATAAAATCGACACCGGGGCAGAAAAATTCAGCCGCCTTATAGTGAGCTATCGTCTCAATCTCGCCTACGGGAATTTTAAATGCCGCCTTTAGGAGCTGTTCGCCGTAACCCGTTACTGCCGCATTTGCAATATACGCCTCTTTCGGCATTTGGGCATAAATTTCCTCCAAAATATTGACAGCACAGTTTATCGGGCTTCCGTGATTTTTGGAATAGTGGCTGTAGAGCAAATTACTTTCACCGTCTATCAAAGCCGCTTTTATTGTTGTCGAGCCGACATCAAGACCGAGATACAATTTTCCCGATGCATTCTTTAAATCACCCTTTTCAACCTTTGAAAGGCTATGTCTTTTTATAAATTCATTTTTTTCTTCTTCGTTTTTGAAGAGCGGCGGCATTCTTGTAACCTCCGCATCAACCTGCGGTGCCGATTCAAGCTTTTCCGACATTTGTGATATTGTTAAAGATTCGCCGTCGGCAAACAATGCCGCACCTTTTGCCACAAAAAGCTGTGCATCCTCGGGAATTGAAAAGCTTGTTGCCTTTTCCCTCAATGCCTCTTCAAAAAGTTTTCGCAACTCATCAAGGAAAAACAAGGGTCCTCCGAGGAACACAACATTTCCCTTAATCGGGCGTCCCTGTGCGAGTCCGCTTATTGTCTGTGTTACAACAGCCTGGAATATCGATGCGGCGATATCTTCTTTTCCGATACCGTCATTCAAAAGGGGCTGTACATCGGATTTTGCAAAAACTCCGCATCTTGCCGCAATTCTGTAAATTGTTTTATGATTTTTCGCAAGCTCGTTAAGACCCGATGCATCGGTTTTCAAAAGAACCGACATCTGGTCGATAAATGAGCCTGTTCCCCCGGCACAGGTACCGTTCATTCTCTGTTCCGAACCGTTTGAAAGATAGAGAATTTTCGCATCCTCACCACCAAGCTCGATAACGACATCTGTTTCCGGCAAATACCTTTCAACCGCTTTTTTCGTTGCGATAACCTCCTGAACGAAAGGAAGTCCGAGCATTTTTGAAAGCAACAGCCCTCCCGAACCGGTAATTGCGGTTATAACCCTTGAGTTATGTATTTCGTTTTTTATGTGCGAAAACAAGGTCAGAACCGTATTCTTGATATCCGAATAATGACGCATATATTCGCTATATTTTATATTATCTTCCCCATCGGTCAAAACAACCTTAACCGTTGTTGAGCCGACATCTATTCCGAGTTTTAATTCTTCTGCCAAAAATACCACCTCCACAGTCTGATTTCAGGCAACTCTTACCTTATTATATTATATTGCTTTTACCGGTATTAGTCAATAAGAAAATACAACATATTTTCTTAATTTTGTTAAAAATACGACAATTTTTACAAAATCCGTCCCCATATATGTATAAATTTAAAGAGGATGCGAAAGCAAAGCTTCGCACCCCTCTTTTCATTGTCATAAATTATGGTTCTCCACATATTGACTGTCGAAAAATCACTTTTTTTCCAAGTTATGTATTTTGTCTATTCTTGTTTGATGTCTTCCACCCTCAAATTCAGCATCAAGCCAGGCATCTACAATCTTAAATGCAAGTTCTCTTCCGATAACTCTTCCGCCCATACAGATAACATTTGCGTTATTGTGGCGTTTTGTCATTTCGGCACTATATACATCGTGGCAGTGTGCCGCTCTTATCCCGTCAATCTTATTTGCGGCGATTGAGATTCCTATTCCCGTTCCGCAAACCAAAATTCCGTTTTCACATTCATTCTCCTTTATTGCATTGCAGACAGCCTGTGCAATATCGGGATAATCAACGCTTGATTCGTCATAACATCCGAAATCCTTATATTGAATATTTTTCTCATCCAGATGTTTTTTCAAATGTTCCTTTAATTCATAACCGCCGTGGTCACTTCCGATTGCTATCATTTCGTTTTGTTCCTTTCTTTTTCTTCAAGTTCTCTTTCAGCCTGTGGCTTTCTTAAATAGAACGGCTTGAGCTCATAACTGCTCAAAGCCTTATTTTCCTCATAAAGCTTTTTTGCCGGTTCGCAAAGACCCGAAGCTCTTTGTCCAACCGCACCGACAGGGGCAAAGATTGCCTTATCTCCCAATTTTTCTGTTAAAATATCTCTGTGAACACGCACTCCGTCACCGACAAAAACAGTTTTTTCATCAAGTGCCGCCAATTCCTCCGAAAGTTCTTCAACAGCTAAAGCTCTCGGCGGCTTATGCTCGCAAAGCTTGCCGTTTTTCCACTTATACACCGCATTATACACCTGCTGACGCCTTGCGTCCATTATGGGTGAAATATAATATTCGCAAAAAGGGAGATTATATGCCATGGCTTCAAGAATACTCACTCCAACAACGGGAATTTTTGCCGCATGAGCAAGTCCCTTGACAGCCGACACTCCTATTCTTAAACCGGTGAAAGAACCGGGTCCGTTTGCCGCCGCTATCAAATCAATATCCGAAATATCAAGCTCCGACTGCTTCAAAAGGCTGTCAATCATCGGCATAATTGTCTGCGAATGTGTCTTCTTTGTGTTTATGTTTATTTCTCCGATAACCTTTTCATCATCGGTTATTGCCGCCGATGCAACATCAGAGGAGGTATCAACCGATAAAATTATCATTTATTCCACCCTTTCTATCGTTATTCTGCGGTAGTCCTCGTGCTTGTCATAATCCTTTTCTATCGTTATTTCATATCTTTCGTCGGGCAGAATGTCCCTTATGTTCTCCGACCATTCAATCAAGGAAATACCGTCCGAGCAAATGTATTCTTCATAGCCGATTTCATACATTTCGTCGCAGTCCTCGATTCTGTAAGCATCAAAATGATAAATCGGAATTCTGCCGTTTTCATAGCAATTGACAATTGTGAAAGTAGGTGAGGAAATAGGCTCATCATGTCCAATTGCTTTCACAAGTCCCTGAACAAAAGCCGTTTTTCCGACACCCAAATCACCGTTTAAACAGATAACATCTCCGCCCTTTAATTCCTTTGAAAATGCCTTTGCTATATTCTGCGTTTCACGGGGACTGTTTGAATTATATACCATATCAGAACAACCCCGTTATTTTTCCGTTTTCGTCAATATCGATATTATCTGCGGCAGGCTTTTTCGGAAGTCCCGGCATAACCATAATATCTCCCGTTTCAACAACTATAAATCCGGCACCGTTTGAAACTCTTACCCTTGAAACGGTAATCTCAAAGTTTTCGGGACGACCCAAAAGTGCAGGATTATCCGAAAGAGAATATTGCGTTTTAGCCATACAAATCGGCTTTTTATCAAGACCCAAATCCTCAAGCTGTTTTATCTGCTTTTGAGCCTTTGCGGTATAAACCGCACCCTTACCCCCGTATATCTTTGTTACTATTTCGTTGATTTTTTCCTTGATTGAAAGATTTTCGTCATACAAAGGTTCAAATTCCGACTTTTGATTGTCTATTGCATTGATTACCTTGTTTGCAAGGTCAATTCCGCCCTCGCCGCCTTTTGCGAACACTTCCGAAAGCGAAACCTCCACACCGTATTTTGCACAAGCCTCGATTACGGCATCAAGCTCACTGTCTGTATCCGTATCAAAGCGATTCAATGCAACAACAACCGGCACCTTAAATCCCTGCATATTTTCAATGTGCTTCAAAAGGTTCGGAATACCCTTTTTCAACGCCTCGACATTTTCTTCCTTCAATTCGGTTTTCGGCTGTCCGCCGTTATATTTCAATGCTCTCACCGTAGCAACGATAACAACCGCATCAGGCTTCAAGCCTGCAAAACGGCACTTAATATCCATAAATTTCTCCGCACCGAGGTCTGCACCGAAGCCTGCCTCGGTAATTGCGTAATCAGCCATTTTGAGTGCAAGTCTTGTTGCGGTTACACTGTTACAGCCGTGAGCAATATTTGCAAAAGGTCCTCCGTGGATAAAGCACGGTGTGTTTGCAAGTGTCTGCACCAAATTCGGTTTGATTGCATCCTTCAAAAGAACGGTCATAGCTCCCTGTGCGTTCAAATCCTTTGCATACACAGGCATACCGCTTCTGTTATAGCCTATGATAATTTCTCCGAGTCTTTGTTTCAAATCCTCAAGATTTTTGGCAAGACAGAGAATTGCCATAATTTCCGATGCCACGGTAATCATAAATCCGTCCTCTCTCGGAACTCCGTTAATCTTTCCGCCCAACGCAACGACAACATTCCTCAATGCTCTGTCGTTCATATCCAAAACTCTTTTCCAAACAATGTTCGCAACATCTATGTCAAGAGCGTTTCCTTGATGAATATGGTTATCAATCATTGCCGATAAAAGGTTGTTTGCAGCAGTTATTGCGTGCATATCGCCCGTAAAATGCAGATTGATATCCTCCATCGGAACGACCTGGCTGTAGCCGCCACCGGCAGCTCCGCCCTTTATTCCCATAACAGGTCCCATTGACGGCTCACGGAGTGCAAGCAGACATTTCTTTCCGAGCATTGTCATTGCATCGCCCAAACCAACCGTTGTTGTGGTTTTTCCCTCACCTGCTGGGGTTGGGTTTATTGCCGTTACCAAAATAAGCTTTCCATCGGGATTGTTCTCAACACGCTTAACCAATTCCTCCGACATCTTTGCCTTATATTTTCCGTAATATTCAAGCTCTTCGTCTTTAATTCCGATAGATGCCGCAACATCTCTTATGTGTTTCATTTCCGCATTTTGTGCTATTTCTATATCTGTAAGCATAATTTTTTCTCCTTTTTTACAACAAAAGGCTACACCGCCGAAAGCATAAATCTCCCTCGCAGCACAGCCCGATTGTTATGTATCTTTTATTTATTGTGAAAATAATTTCTGTCGTCCGAAACCTTTTTCAAAAGCATTTCCAATCTTCTTTCAACATCACCCAAAATATCATCCGCATACTGGTCACTGTCGGTGATAAGCTTTGATGACTGTGCCTTTGCTTCCTCAACCAAAGAATTTGCATATTCCTGCGCTTGCTTTGTGATTTCGTTTTCGTCAACCATTTGAAGCATCTTTGTTTCGGCAGTCTTAACCATAGAATCGGCTCTTGCCTCCGCCTCGGAAATTATTCTTTCTCTTTCTTCCTTAACCCATTTAGCTTCTTTAACTTCGTCCGGGTATGAAAGACGCATTTCTTGAATGTAATCAAGAATTTCTTCCTTGTCCAACAAGATTTTTCCGCTCAACGGAATGGTAGGTGCCTTATCAACAGTTTCCTCCATAAATTCAATGATTTCCATTATGTCCATTGTTCAAAACTCCTTACTTTATATTTTTAAATTTTGTCTTAATTCTCTCTAAAATGCATCCCGGGACAAAGCCGTCAAGCTCTCCCTGATATTTTGCAACCTCTTTAACCATACTTGAGCTGATATAAGAGAATTTGCTGTCTGTCATCATAAACACTGTCTCAAATTCGGGATTGAGCGCCTTATTTAAAAGTGCCATCTGAAATTCATATTCAAAATCGGCAACGGTTCTCAAACCCTTCAAAATCACGGTTGCATCATTTTGTTTTGCAAAATCAACAAGCAATCCCGAAAAAACATCACACGAAACATTGTCCATTCCGGCAATTGCCTCGTCTATCATCTCTTTTCTTTCCGACGCCGTGAAAACCGGACTTTTACTCGCATTGTTAAGCACTCCGACAATAACCCTGTCATAAAGCCTTGATGCCCGTTTTATAATATCCAAATGTCCGTTGGTCACAGGATCGAAGCTTCCCGGATAAACCGCCGTTCTCATTGCAGTCACCTTCTTTTATATACCGTAATGTATGTTCTGCCGTATTTTCTCTGCTTTATAATTTCAAGTCCCGAAAAATCACTTCTGAAATCGGTCGTGTCGCTTTCAAGAACTATAATTCCGTCCTCCGACAGCATCTGTTTTTGCACAAGCTTTTCGATTATCGGTTCTATTATTCCTTTGTTATACGGCGGATCTAAAAATATAATGTCAAAAGTGTCAGTATTTTCGGCTATAAAGCTGTCAGCCGATTTGTTCAGGATTTTTACCCTATCGCCGAACGAAAGACTGTCCGTGTTATGTGTTATCAAACGGATTGCTCTTTGGTCGATATCGCATACCGTGCATTTTTCCGCACCTCTGCTTGCCGACTCAAGACTCAATGCTCCGCTTCCTCCGAAAAGGTCAAGCACATTTGCACCCGGAACATATTCTGAAATGAGATTGAACAATGACTCTCTCACTCTGTCCGTTGTGGGACGAATATCACTTCCGTCAAACTCCGCAAGCTTATGCCCACGACGGATACCGGATATAATTCTCATACCGTCAATCCTTTCACCAAAAAACAAAACACCTCTGTTTTTACATTACACATTATATATTTTAACTTAAATTCTCGAAAAGGTCAACATTATTTGAGAAAAAAGTGCAATTTTTATAAAAAAATATCGTATTTTTCCGAAATTATCAGTTCATCGCTATATTTTCTTTGAACATTTCCCTGATTTTTTCCGCCATCGGACGATTTTCTTCCTTTTGGAGGTACTTGTCCTCCTCTAAAATTTTGTCTGCCGCCACCTTTGATTTCTTCAAAATTTTCATATCTTTGAAAAGATTTGCTATTTTTAACTCGGGTAGTCCGTGCTGACGAGTACCGAAAAAGTCACCCGGTCCACGAAGTTTTAAATCCTCCTCCGAAATATAAAAGCCGTCGTTTGAGGCACACATTATTTCCATTCTCTTTTTCGTTACCTCGGAGGAGCTTTGGGCATACAAAACGCAATAGGACTGCTCCATTCCTCTTCCGACTCTTCCACGAAGCTGATGAAGCTGTGAAAGACCGAATCTTTCGGCATTTTCAATAATCATAACCGTGGCTCTCGGAACATTGACGCCAACCTCGATTACCGTTGTTGAAACAAGGATATCTGTTTTCCCTTCGGAAAATGATGCCATAACATCTTCCTTTTGAGAGGGTTTCATTTTTCCGTGAACAAGACCTACCTTGAATTGCGGAAATTTTCTCTCAAGCCGAAGTGCCAAATCGGTTGCATTTTTTATGTCCCCGTTTTGCGTTTCCTCTATAAGCGGACACACCACATAACATTGTGCTCCAAGCTTTATGTTCTTTTCCATAAACGCATCTATTCTTTGACGCATTTCTTCTCCGACAGCATAAGTCTTAACCTCTTTTCTCCCGGGAGGTAATTCGTCTATCACTGAAATATCCAAATCCCCGTACAAAATAAAGGAAAGAGTTCTCGGAATTGGAGTTGCGGTCATAATGAGCGTATGAACGCCCTCCCCCTTATTGGTTAGCTTTGCTCTTTGTGAAACACCGAAACGGTGCTGTTCATCTGCAATCACAAGTCCAAGGTTTTTATATTCCACAGCCTCCTGAATTATTGCATGAGTTCCGATGATTATGTCATAGCCGCCGTTTTTTATCTCTTCGTATAGCTCTTTTTTCTTCTTTGTTGACCCGGTCAAAAGGCATATGCGTATGTTTGTCCCTTTAAAAAAATTCTCGAAGGTTTCAAAATGCTGTATTGCCAGAATTTCGGTCGGTGCCATAATCGCACTTTGATATCCGTTTTTGACCGCAACATACATACAAGCCGCCGCAACAGCGGTTTTCCCCGAACCGACATCCCCCTGAACAAGCCTGTTCATAGGCTTGCTTTTCTTGAAATCGGCAAGAATTTCTTTTAGGGTTCGTATCTGTGCATTTGTCATTTCAAAGGGCAAAAGTTTCAGAAATTCCGCCGCACAACGAACATTTTCAAAGGGCTTTCTCTTAATTTCTTCATTTTCGCCTTTTTTATACATCAGTGCAAGTTGTAAAAAAAGCAATTCCTCAAAAACAAGTCTTTCCCTTGCATAAAAGAAATCGTCAAATGTTTTCGGAAAATGAATATTTTCTATCGCTTTGTTTATCTCACACAAGCTGTTTTCCGAAATAACCTTTTCGGGAAGATATTCTTTTAGTGTCCCTTTTAGTTTTATAGCCTCCGACATTGCAGACTGAATTATCTTTTGTGTCATCGTACCCCACAAGGGATAAACAGGGACAATTTTCCCCATAAATTTTTCCCGTCCGACCCTTTCGTAAATGGGGTTTATCATCTCTTTTTTTCTTGATTTGGGATTTATTTTTCCGAAAAAAACAAATTCTTCACCCATTTTAAATGCCTGCTTGACAAAGCGGTTGTTATACCACACCATAAGTATGATTCCCGTATCATCGCCGACAGTAAGGGTGTATAAAACCATATTTTTTCTGATTCTGTTTTCCTTTACGGGAGAAAGAACAATGCCCTTTATCAAAACATCGTCACCGGGCAGGCAATCAATAATATCCTTTGCATGGGAACGATCCTCGTGGTCACGGGGAAAAAAATGCAAAAGGTCATCAACGGTTTCTATTCCTTTTTGCGAAAAAGCCGTCGCTCTCACCTTTCCGACTCCCTTTATTTCGGATATACTTGGCATATTTTCACCCCCCCTTAAATGATTTTTTTGACAATATAGCCGTCCCTTGACGAACAGCTCATTATTTTAATCTTTTCGGCATTAAATTTTTTTGCAAGCTCCGACAAAACCAAAACGCCGTAGGGTAATGTATTTTTGTTTGTTTCCCTTAACGAATTGAAGTTTTTCTCATCATCAAAGGGATATTTTTCATTGTCCAGGGACTCCGCAAAAAATTCCCTTTTCAAAAATTCCGCAATTATTTTTCCCGTTCCGCCCATAACATAAATGCACTCCGACATTTCATCGGGAACGGTTTTTGTCAATTCATTTATATATTCAACAACCGCATATTTATTTTGCGGCTGATATTTTCCGTATTTATTAAAAAGTCTTTTCACTCCGAGTGGAAATGAAGAACTGTAGGTAACTTCGTTTTCATTGAATATCCCTATTTGACAGCTTCCGCCGCCGAGGTCAACCGCAATGCCTGCACATTTATCCGAAAGCTCGTTTTTTATTGCGATACAATCACACTGTGCCTCTTCTTTTTCAGACAAAAGGTCGATTTCCACCGCACATTCGTCAAAAATTTTTCTCTTGACCTCATCAAAATTTTCAATATCTCTCATTGCGGATGTTGCATAGGCATAAATCTCCTCTGTTTGATGATTTTTGAAAAATTCCTTTTCGCTGTTTATAATATTTTCAAGGTCTTTGATTCCCTCTTCCGTAAGACGGGAATTTTTTGTATATTTTAATATATGAGATTCAAAAACAGTTTCGTCGATTGGAATGTTTTTTTCTCCGATATTATAGCAAACCCCACGAACGGTATTTGTTCCTATGTCTATAATTCCGATTTTTTTCATATTTTTCTCCGTTAATATTAAAATAAAGGCGGCTTAAAAAAGCCGCCTTATAAATTAGTCGTTAGACACCTTTACTACCTCTTTGCCGTTGTAATAGCCGCAAGCCTTACAAACTCTATGAGGCATCTTATACTCGTGACACTGTGGACACTCAACCATTCCGGGAACGGTCAATTTCCAGTTAGCGCGTCTTTTATCTCTTCTTGATCTCGATACTTTACCCTTAGGTACTGCCATCTCAATCGCACCTCCTATTCGGTTTCTGAATTTTTTATGATTTCAGCCAATGCCGCCCATCTCGGATCGATTTCATCGTCTGTGCAATTACATTCGCCAATATTCAAATCCCGACCGCATTTCGGACAAAGTCCCTTGCAGTCTTCCTTGCATAAGTATTTTCCCGAAGCATTCAAAAAGAAATTGTCGATAACAATATCGCCGATATCTATTTCATGTCCCGAAAATACAATTATATCATCTTCGCCAGCATCCGCATCGTCATCCCTCACGAGAATTTCCGACACCGAAAAGCTGACATCCTCACAAACCGGCTTTCTGCATCTGGCACAATGTGCCTGCAACTTTCCGGTCACTTCAGCTGTAAAATGCAGAGATTTTGTATTATTGGTGATTTTTCCGTTGACATAAAGTCCGTCGGGGAAAGAAATATCCTCACCCAAAAACTCCGTGTCTGACAACGCACAAGTGCCCTTTACGGGCATAGTGCCGTCGTAATCCTTTAATATGGCGGACAGGTCACAAATCATAATAATTCTCCGTTTCTAAGCTTATAAATCAGCTAAAATTCAACAACTGTGATTATTTCAATTCAACCTTTGCGCCTGCTTCTTCAAGCTTAGCTTTCATAGCTTCAGCTTCTTCTTTAGCAACGCCTGTCTTCAATGACTTAGGAGCACCGTCAACCAATTCCTTTGCTTCCTTCAAGCCAAGACCTGTAAGTTCTCTTACAACTTTGATTACGCCGAGCTTTGAAGCACCTGCGTCAGCAAGTACAACTTCGAACTCTGACTGCTCTGCAGCAGCTGCGCCGCCTTCAGCAGCAGCTCCGGCAACCATAACCGGTGCAGCAGCGGAAACGCCGAATTCTTCTTCCATAAGCTTAACAAGCTCTGCAACCTCTAACAATTTTAATTCTTTGATATCATCAAGTATTTTCTGAATGTCTGCCATTTTATTGACCTCCTAAAATTAATAATTTATCAGGCAATTTTTTTGCCCATCGTATTATTCAGCATCCTTTGCTTCTTCAGCCGGTGCTTCTTCTGCGGGAGCTTCAGCTTGTGCTTCTTCTGCAGGAGCTTCAGCTTGTGCTTCCTCGGCAGGAGCTTCGCCTGCCTTCTTTGCGATAAGGTCTGCGATTTCAACGCCGCCTTCCGCAATTGTGCTAAGCAATCTTGCAAGTCCCGAAATAGGGGAATTCAAGCTGCCCATCATCTTTGCAATAAGTGTTTCCATATTCGGAGTCTTTGCAAGAGTTTTGATTTCGTCGAGTGACAAAACCTTTCCGTCCATAAATCCCGATTTAATTTCCAGGGTTTCGTTATCCTTTGCAAATTCAGCCAATACCTTTGCCGGAGCAACTGCATCCTCTGAAACAGCCAAAGCTGTCGGACCGTGTAAAATTGAATCTAAATCTTCAAGACCTGTTTGATTTGCTGCTAAACGAAGTAATGTGTTCTTTACAACAAAATATTTAACACCTGCGGCTCTCAAATCGTTTCTCAATTTTGTGTCTTCTTCAACAGTAAGACCTCTGTAATCAACGAGGACACCTGTTGTAGCGCCGTTCAAAACCTCAACCAATTCGGCAACCTGTGCTTTTTTTGCTTCTAAAACTTTCTCACTTGGCATTTAACATTTCACCTCCCGTAAAAATGCTCACCCTCAAAAAAATGAAGGCTCTTTGACGCAGACAACGCAAAGAGCCGTTAGTAACAATAATATTTACCAAACTTACCCTCGGCAGGTCTTACCTTTTGCCTGCTGTCTGCGGATATATTTACCTGCGATATTATACCACAAATAAAACCACTTGTCAATAGATTTTTTAAATTTTTCTATTATGATAATTTTGAACCGTTAATTCTGATTCCCGGTCCCATTGTTGAAGCAACAACAACGCTCTTCAAATACTGACCCTTTGCAGCTGACGGTTTAGCCTTTATGATAGCACCCATCAATGCTTCAAAGTTTTCTGTCAATTTTTCCTTACCGAAAGAAGCCTTTCCGATAGGGCAGTGAATGATGTTTGTTTTGTCAAGCTTATACTCAATCTTACCTGACTTGATTTCAGCGATTGCCTTTGCAACATCCATTGTAACCGTTCCTGCTTTAGGAGAAGGCATCAAGCCTTTAGGTCCCAAAACCTTACCCAAACGACCTACAACACCCATCATATCGGGAGTTGCGACAACAACATCAAAATCGAACCAGTTTTCGTTCTGGATTTTTGTAACAAGCTCCATTTCGCCGACATAATCAGCACCTGCAGCTGTTGCTTCTTCAGCCTTTGCACCCTTTGCGAATACAAGGATTTTAGCTGTTTTACCTGTTCCGTGCGGGAGAACTATAGCTCCTCTGACCTGCTGGTCTGCGTGTCTTGAATCCACACCGAGTTTGATGTGAGCTTCAACAGTTTCATCAAATTTAGCTTTAGCTGTCTTTGTGATAAGCTCCATAGCTTCGGCAGGATCATATTGCATTGCTTTATCTATAAGCTTTGCGCTGTCCTGATATTTTTTTCCTCTAAACATTATAATTTCCTCCTTATGTGGTCAATCAAGGCATTATGCCTCTCCCACTGATTTTAAAATTGCTTTTTCGTGGCAATTAATCTCCCACTACGATACCCATACTTCTTGCTGTACCTGCGATCATACTCATAGCTGCTTCAACACTTGCTGCATTCAAATCAGGCATTTTCTGTTCAGCAATTGCCTGCAAATCAGCCTTTGAAATTGTTGCAACCTTTGTCTTGTTGGGAACACCTGAACCGCTCTGAATTTTGCAAGCTTTCTTAAGTAAAACTGCAGCGGGTGGAGTCTTTGTGATGAAGGAGAACGAACGGTCTGCATAAACTGTGATAACAACAGGGATTATAAGACCTGCATCCTTCGCTGTTTTTTCGTTAAATTCCTTTGTGAACTGCATAATGTTGACACCGTGCTGACCCAATGCAGGACCAACAGGGGGCGCCGGAGTTGCCTTTCCTGCAGGAATTTGTAACTTGATATAACCTACTATTTTTTGTGCCATAACTGGCCACCTCCTAAATTTTTGCAGAATAACTGCATAATGTGGTAATTGCGGGCAAAATGCCCTCCCACTGTTACCAGAGGGATATATAAACGCAAAAAGCGCCTATAAGCTTTAATTTAATCGCATTGAATTTATCAGTCAAGCAATGCGACCTGACTTTGTTCGACCTCAACAGGGGTCTCTCTTCCAAACATCGATACCATAACGGTGATTTTTCTTGTTGCATTGTTGATTTCGGCAATGCTTCCCGAAAAACCTTCCATAGGACCTTGCTTAATGCTGACATAGTCGCCGACGGAGAAATCGATATCCTCCGTTCTGATGTTTGTGAAGCCTAATTTTTCAACTTCTTCATCCAGAAGCGGAACCGGTTTTGAACCGGGACCCACAAAGCCCGTAACACCTCTTGTATTACGCACAACATACCAGCTTTCATCATTCATAATCATATTAATAATGACATATCCCGGGAAAACTTTTCGTTTGACAACCTTCTCAACACCGTCTTTATCCTCGACGACATCCTCAAGCGGAACCTGAACATCCAAAATCAAATGTTCGATTCCACGGTTTTCAACCGATTTTTCAATGTTTGCTTTAACTTTATTTTCATATCCCGAGTAGGTATGAACTATATACCATTTTGCTTCTTCAGCCATAATAACTCTCCTTTATTACAGAAGCTTGTTTGTCACCAAGTCCACGAGCCAAGCAAAAGCTGTGTCGCAAAGCGACAAAATAATACATGTAATGATGATGAATGCCAAAATAATAAGAGTGTTATGAATCAGTTGTTCTTTTCCGGGCCATGTAACCTTTTTAAGCTCTGATTTTGTTTCTTTGAAGAACTTCATAAGCTTGTTAGTCTTTTTTTCAGCCATCGTATTCACTCCTTATCTTATTTTGTTTCTTTGTGAAGAGTATGCTTTCTGCAGAATCTGCAATACTTGTTCATTTCCAATCTGTCAGGATCGTTTTTCTTGTTTTTCATAGTATTGTAGTTTCTCTGCTTACACTCTGAACACGCCAATGTTATTTTAACTCTCATGCTCTACACCTCCGTTTAGTAATATAGGTTTTATCTCGGATAGCATTTTTTTAGACACGCAAAAAAAAAGAAGCTACACCTCAATCGTTATAATTGTAACACACAATCCATAGCTTGTCAAGTTTTTTTTATAATTTTCAATACTTTTTGACGCAAAAATCCGTTTTCAAACAACCGAAAACGGATTTTTAACAATTTATCTTATTTCAAAATTCCCCCGACAACCTCTCTCGGAATTTCAAATTCGGGGCAACCCTGTGCTCCGGCAGCAACTTCATACTTATCAAAGCATATCACAATATTTCCGCTGTCATTTATGAAAAAGTTTTGATTTTCTTTAATCTTTTCAAAATTATCAAATTCCTTTTCATCAACCCAGAAATATCCCTCTCCGCTTTCATTTTCCTTTTTCATCTCACCTATTATATACTCGCTTATCGGTGTCACATAGTCAGCTCCGTCTTTGAAAATTCCCCCAAGCTCAATAAGTGTTCCCGTTTTTTTGTCGATATTGTAAAAATTATGCTTTGTTGAGGAGGAGCCGGCAATATTTAATATATAACTGTCTATTGCAAGAATATCCTCATTATCCGTTCTCACGGTATAGTTTGCTTCAAGACCCATATGCACATCGTTGCCGTATTCCCTCTTTAATTCCTTGACATCCTTTTCAAACGCACGAATTACCGCATCGGCATTTTCGCTGAATTCACTGTTTAGTCTGTCCTCAAGTTCCTTATCCAAAAGCCCCTCGATTTTCGGTGTTACAACCTTTGCATCATACCCTGCATCGTGAACCTCAAAACGCCCAAGCGTAACAACTCTCACAACATCACCGAGCACGGGAATATCATCAACCGCACACGCAAGACTCGGCAAACAATTAAACACCAGCACAAGCCCTGCCGCTATACCTGCCGCAGAATATATTGTTTTTTTCACTCTTCCAAATTTGACATTTTCTTTTTTCATATCAATTCTCTCCGTTTCATTAATTTTTTTTGCAATATCGAAAGGAGTATCTATCGAATTTTTCATCTTGTTACCGTGCATTTCCATTCTTTTTACAAATTCAATATCCTTCATATTTCCTCGTCTCCCTCCAAAATTTTTTTCAATTCCGCCAATGCCATCTTCGTCCTGTATTTTACCGTCGATACCGCAGTTCTCAACACCTTTGACATTTCCTCGTAGGTCATATCGTTGTAAAACCTCAATGTTATGTATATTGATGATTTTGAACTCATTTTACAAATTGCATCCATTATTTCCAATTCCTCTGTGTCTGTATTGTAAAAAACATTCATATTATCATTGAGCTCTTCGGTATAGCGTCGGCTTTTTATAAAATTTTTACATTTGTTTATAACTATGCGAGTAATCCATGTTTTAAAATAGTCCCTGTTTTTTAATCCGTCTATTGCCATATACGCAGACATTGCGGCTTCCTGCAAAGCATCCTTTGCATCCTCCGTGTTGTGCAAGTACGCAACAGCAACCAAGAACAAGGATTTTTCGCATTTTTTATATTCTTGTTCGAACAGTTCCCTCAATTCGGCTTCTCCTCTCTTAATTTTAAGGTCCTTACATCTATTAGACAATTCAAAACGCAAAAAAGTCAAAAAATCACAAAAATATTTAAAAATAAATATCTGCGGGCATACTGTTAAAAAGAGCCCGTGATTTGGGTATTTTTTCCATTTCCAAAGATGCCAAAAAAGAAAGGAACCGCAAAATTTATGCGATTCCTTTCCCCGCGGAAAAATTTAGGTTTTGATTTTTCCGTTTTCGTAATTGCTTTCAGTTCAATATTTACATATAATATATGTTATTTAATGCGGAGGCGTATTCTGTCGGCAACCATTGCGATAAATTCGGAATTTGTCGGTTTACCCTTTCCGGTATCTATGGTGTAGCCGAAAATCTCGTCCATGGTTTGGGGTTTTCCCCTTGTCCATGCGACTTCAATCGAATGTCTTATGGCTCTTTCAACCCTTGATGAGGTTGTTCCGTATTTCTTTGCGATTGTCGGATAGAGTTGTTTTGTTATGTAATTCAACAGCTCCATATTTTCAACAACCATCATAATTGCAGACCTCATATACTGATAACCCTTTATATGAGCCGGAACTCCAAGCTCGTGTATAACCTCGGTCACAAGGGTTTCAAGGTCTGGTTTTTCCGACACCTGCATTTTGAGCATACCACCGGGCATAACCGCTCCGACAGTCTTTGTTCCGAAGCTTACCGGAGAACACATACTCCTAATCATCTCGGTTACGGCTTCATTGCTTTGAGGTTTCAGCATAAAATATTTTGCTCCGAGCTTCAGTGCAGATTCCATAATCCACGCACTGTCCGTCACCGAAACACATATTACCACAGGAAATTTATCCATTCTTATTTCCTGCATTCTCTTAAGAACGCTCAAACCGTCACACTTCGGCATAATCGTATCGAGAATCAAGCAATCAGGCTTTGTTTCCAAAATCATCCCCATTGTTTCTTCTCCGTCATACGCACAGCCGACAACTTCAAAATCCTGCTGTGTTTTCAGGTATTCGCTCAAACCGTCGGCAAAAACCTTGTTGTCATCCGCAATTAATACAGAAATTTTTCCCATTACAAACGCACTCCTTTTTTATTGAACTAAAAAAGTACCCATTTGCATTTTTCTGTATTCAGTTTTTAAAGAACATGAAAAAGTATCAAAAGAAACAGATACTCTTTTATTTAATCCTATTCTAACACAATAATTTATATATTTCAATAGTTATTTTCGTTATTTTGGATTATTTTTCAAAATAACGCTGTTTTCCGCTACAAAATACAACAGCTTTCGACAGACCGTAAAAAATATTTTCGTATTTTATACTTTTCTTGCAACATTTGTTCTTTTTGCCGCATCGGCAACAGCTTTTGCAACGGCTTTTGCAACTCTTTTGTCAAAAGCGGGCGGAATAATGTAGTCATAATTCAATTCCTCTTCCGAAACAAGGTCGGCTATCGCATACGATGCCGCCATCTTCATCTCATCATTTATATCAGCCGCACGACAGTCAAGAGCACCCCTAAAAATTCCGGGGAATGCCAAAACATTGTTGATTTGGTTCGGATAATCGGAGCGTCCCGTTCCGACAATTGCCGCACCGCCTTTTTTTGCTTCTTCGGGGTAGATTTCCGGCACAGGATTTGCCATTGCAAAAACAATTGCACCGTCAGCCATTTCGGAAACCATTTCAGCCGTCACAACATTCGGTGCGGAAACACCTATAAATACATCCGCTCCCCTCATTGCATCGGCAAGCGTTCCCGTTATATGTTCGGGATTTGTTATTTTTGAAAGCTCACGGTGTGCATCGGAAAGCGTTTCGTCACCCTCGCAGATTACGCCGAATCTGTCAACCATAACAAGATTTTTAACACCCAAGCTCATAAGGTGCATTCCGATTGCCGTTCCTGCACTTCCCGCACCGTTTATGACAACCTTAACCTTGTCCATTTCCTTTTTGACCGCCTTTAATGCATTTATTAATGCCGCCGAAACAACAATCGCCGTTCCGTATTGGTCATCGTGGAAAACGGGAATATCACAGATTTCACGAAGTCTTTTCTCTATTTCAAAACATCTCGGAGCGGAAATATCTTCAAGATTTATTCCCCCGAAGCTTCCCGACAAAAGATAAACCGTTCTGACAAATTCGTCAACATCCTGTGTTTTTATGCAGAGCGGAAAAGCATCAACTCCGGCAAATTCCTTGAATAATGCACATTTTCCCTCCATAACGGGCATACCTGCCTCCGGTCCGATATCACCCAATCCCAAAACGGCTGAACCGTCGGTAATAACCGCAACAAGATTATGGCGTCTTGTCAATTCAAACGATTTTGTTATATCCTTTTGTATTTCAAGACAGGGCTGTGCAACACCGGGTGTATATGCAGTTGACAGCTGTTCGGCATTTTTCACTTCCACCCTTGAAATGACCTCGATTTTTCCCTGCCATTCTTCGTGCTTTTTCAGTGCTTCCTTTTTAATGTCCATTTTTACCCGCTCCTCAAAAAATATCCTTTACCGCTTTATATAATTTCTCTGCCCAAACGGCACAGCCGTTCTCGTCGGGATGTCCGCCGTATTTTGCAATATGACTGTTTTCGCCGCCATCTCCCAGATGCGGTACAGTATCAAACAAAACATCAACTTTTTCCGCCAATTCATTTTTTATGTAGTTGTTGACATCCTCCCATATTGCTTTTTTATCCGGTTCATAATCAAACGGAGGAACAGTCTGCAATATGACGCTCAATCCGCTGTTCTTCAGAATTTCCGTAATCTTTAAGATATTTTCCTTTATTTCCTCCGCACCTCTTCCCTGCAGAATATCATTTACTCCGAAGCAAACAAATGCGATATCGTTTTGTTTAACCTTATAGAGCCAAGCTCCGTCCGATGCCGCATCCCCCGCTCTGCCGAATCCTATCCCCAAGTTCCAATATGCATAATCACTTCCAAGCTTTTGTGAAAGAAGTGCGTTCCAATGCAGATAGGTATTGTAGCCGGCACCTATCCCCTGCGTTATGGAATCACCGAAATATGCGACTTTTTTCTTGACTTTTCTGTCACAGCCTATCATTCCGGCAAACGGCACACATTTTGAATATTTCCATTCGCCGTTTTCAAAAACATATGACGGAAGCACAGTTTCCTCGTGGTACGGTATCATTTTCCCCGAAAATGTTATTTCAAGACAGAGATATTCTCCCTTTTTGAATTCATACATCACCGGGTCGGACGCAAAAAATTCGCCCGGCATAACGCATTTTTCGCGTTTTCCGTCAAATGTCAAGTCGGCAAAATCCGAAGCGTTCGGAGCGGTTAGAGAAAAAATTTCCTCACCTCTTGCAAAATCGGCACATCTTCCGATTTTTGCGTTGTGTATTTTCCAACCGTCACAAATCAAATTGCAGTGGCTGTACGACCCATCGGCAAAGGTTGAATCGATTATATTGGAAAACAGGAGCGAATAATTGTATCTTCCGCCCTCTGTTATTTTGTAGTATATTCGCCCGGTTTTTATCTCATTTTCCGAAGCGGAAAAATATGATTGGTTTGCACTTGCACCAATGGTGTTTGATGTATATTTTTCAAAAAATCTCATATTTTTTCTCCTTTTTAAAATTTATTTCAGTATATCACAAACACCTTTTTATGTCAATTAATCATATAAAAAAATCCCGTCACACAAAACGGGGATTGTGGATAACAATGAATATTGCATAAGCAAACAAAAAAACAGTTCCCTTTGTGTAAAAGGAGCTGTCGGCGTAGCTGCCTGAGGAATTGTAAATGCCAAAACACCCCTCCTACAAACTTTACGGTTTGTCACCTCCCCTTACACAGGAGAGGCAATTCCGGATCGCTCATACGAAATTTCAAACATCCACAACCTCATATATTTTCGGGCAAATCTTATTATCGCACTCAAAATCATCACACGACAATTCATCAAACATTCCCGTATGTACCGGCACGGTTTTAACTGCACCGACCCTTTTTGCAAAAACCGCGGCATCGGTCATATTCATATTGTTTCCCACGCCGTTGACGGGCAGAAACAATGCATAAATATCATTCGGAATATCCGAGAAAATTTCCTCATTATACAGCGTATCGCCCGTTATGTAATATTTTCTGAATCCGTCATCGATAATCACGCCGATAGGTGTTATATCGCTGTGCTCCGCTTTAACTGCGGTAAATTTTATATTATTTTGTGTCCAGGTTGTATGACGATTGAACATAACATAGTTATTTTTGCCGCCGATTTTCCGTACCTCTTCCCAAACGGATTTGGGCGAAAGAACTGTTATTTTGCTGTCCTTTGTTATATATTTTCCCGCTGTTTCGGGATCATAATGGTCTAAATGCTTATGCGTAAAAATCATAACATCGGGTTTAATTTCAAACAAGCTTTCATCAACCGCAACCCGTCTGTAATTTAACGGTTCAATTGCCTCGACACTGTTTGACAAATACGGATCAATCATAATCTTAAAGCCGTCCTTTTCAAACAAAAGTCCTGCTTGACCCAAAAAAGTTACCTTCATTGACTTTCCTCCGTTTTATAAATCGAATATTTTCATCATACCGAAAGCCGCCGCATTTTCAGCCGCTTCATCATTGATGCAGACAACATCGCCCGAAATATTTCTTTTCAATATTTCATACATTGCCTTTTTTATCTGTTTTTTTCCGCCGATGACGATTTTTTTCGGATTTTCCTTTATAATTTCCGAAATTTCTCCGCAAAGAACCGCACCAAGGAAAAAGCTGTATGTTTCATCATAGCTTTTCTTAAACATATTCTTTAAAACACGAACCTTGAAAGCCGCCTTGTTTATTCCGTTTTCACGGCAATAATCAAAGCCTTTTATCAAATAAGCTTCATCAAGCTTACTTTCTTCCAGCTTTACCGCATCTCTCAATATTGTATTTTTTGAAAGAGCCGAGAGCATTTCTCCGCTCAACATTGTGGAAAAATCAGAAATTCTTCCCGTGCTGTCGGTTTTTATTATCTTTGAATGAGAACCGGGGAGAACATACACACATTCTCCGTCAGAATCCTTCATTATTCCCATCAATTCCGTTTCCTCGCCTCTCATCATATCGGCATTTTCAAAATCGGTGCAATCGGTTTTAACACCTCTGACAAACACAAACGGGATATCCGATATACTTTTTATGACGGTTTTCTCTGCGGAGCTTTTAAGCTCCTTTGCTCCTGCCGGTGCAAAAATATGGTCAATCGGATAAATTCCGAGTTCAGATGTCAACATTCCCGACACGAATATACATCCTATTTCTCTGCTTGCGAGAGAATTTTTTTCAATTATTTCCGAAATTCCGTTTTTTAACACTCTCTCAATCATTTCCTTGTTGCTTCTGCCTGCTCCGACATCAATCTTCATAACTTCGGCAATTTCGGAATTTTTCAAAAGGGTTATTCTTGTATTTGTCGTTCCACCGTCAATCGTGATATAATTTGCCATAATCTCACTCTCCCAATGCATCGTTATATTTCTTTGCAAGCTCTGTCACGGCTTTGAAATCATTCGCATCAACAAGCTTTTTTGAAACAATGTTTGAACCTATTCCAAAACCGCAAACACCTGCTTTCAAATAATCGCTCATATTGTTTTCGTTAATTCCGCCGACTGCAAGCAATTTAATGTGCGAAAGAGGTGCTTTTACGGCTTTCACATAGTCAACTCCCAAATTTACAGCCGGAAACAGCTTAACAAAATCCGCTCCGTTTCTGTGTGCCGCCTGAATTTCGCTCGGAGAAAGTGCACCGGGCATCGACACCAAGCCAAGCTTTTTGGTCATTTTAATTACATCGGGATTTGTGTCGGGAGAAATTATAAATTCACCTCCGGCATCCATTGTCATTTCAACCTGTTCTTCTGTCAAAACCGTTCCTGCACCGATATACATTTTATCACCGAAATGCTCTGTAAGCATTTTTATATTTTGTGCGGTTTGTTCGTCGGATATACTTTTGTCGGCACTGTAGGTTATTTCCAAAAGTCTTATTCCTCCGTCATACATCGCCTGTGCAAGAGGAATGAGCTTTTCTTTCTCGATTCCCCTTACGATTACGACTATTTTATTCTTTTCTACCGCTTCAATCACTTTATTTGTCATCTTTCCAAAGCTCCCTTTCGATATTAGGTGTCAGCTGTGCGAGCATACCGCCGTCAACAACAAGCTCCGCTCCGGTGGTTGCCTTTGCCGCATCGCTTGAAAAATACCAGACAGCATTTGCAATATCCTCAAAATCAGCTATATCCTCAATGGGCGTGTAATTTGCAAGATAATATTTGCAATTGTTGACATTTTCCTCCCATCGTTTTGTTTTAATCATACCGGGAAGCACGCAGTTTGAACGAATTCCGTATTTTCCCCAATCAACCGCAAATGACTTTGACATTGCCAAAATCGCACTTTTGGACGAACAGTAGGCACATCTGTTTTCGGTAACTCTTGTTGCCGAGTTTGAAGTGATGAAAACAATCGAACCGCCTCCGACCTTTTTCATTTGCTCCGCCGCAGCTCTTGACATCATAAAGTTCCACAAAACATTTATTCCGTAAACATCAGCAAAGTCGTTAATATCAACACTCAAACTTTCCTGACCTATTCCGAGATTTGCTGCATTCAAAACAATGCAATTGATGCTATAGCCGTTCATTTCGATATCGGCAAAAATTTCTGACACTTCATCTTGGTCAAATTTTGTTGTGCGGTAGCCCTTTGCAAAAATTCCGTATTTATCGGACAATGTCTTTGCCGCATCATAAGCTTCGGTTTCGCCTCTTCCGCTCACAAAAACATTAAACCCCTCTTTTGCAAATCTTTCGGCAATCGCAAACCCCGTGCCGTAGCAAGCACCCGTAACAAAAACTGATTTTGCCATAATAACTCCTCCTTACCAATCGGCATTGCTTCCGTCTTCATAATATTGGCGTGGCGTTGTCCATTTTCCGTCATAAATTTTTTCCGCTAATGCCTTTTCGTCAAGCTCAACACCAAGACCCGGCTTTATCGGAACATCGATATATCCGTCCTTTAAGACAAACGGCTCTGTAATATAGCCGACACCCAAATCAGACTTGTCCGCATTTCCGGGATGCTCCTGAACAAGGAAGTTAGGTATGCAAGCATCAAGCTGAATACAGGAAGCAAGCGAAATCGGGCCCAAAGGATTGTGGGGAGCGACAGAGCCGTAATACATTTCTGCCATTGCGGCAAGCTTTCTTCCCTCATAAATTCCGCCGACATGGCAGATATCAGGTTGAATTATGCTGACAGCCTGTTTTTCGATAAGCTCTCTGTACTGCCATTTTCCGAAAAGTCTTTCACCTGCGGCAATCGGCACTGTTGTTTTGTGTGCAATATTTACCATACAGTCAACATTTTCGGGCAGACACGGCTCTTCTATAAACATAGGATTGTAGGGTTTGAGTTTTTCAATCAAAATGTTTGCAACAGCCGGGGAAACTCTTCCGTGGAAATCTATTGCCAAATCTATGCCGTTTCCGATTTTTTCTCTTACCTTTGCAAAACGCTCAATATGCTTTTCGATATTTTCGGGATTTTCGACAGCCTTTATCGGAGGTATAATCGAATATTTCAAGGCTGTGTAGCCGTCCTTCAGTCTTTGGTCGGCAATGTCAAGCATTTCATCTATTGAAAATTCACCGGCAACTCCTGCTCTTTTGATATGAGTGTACATTCTTATTTTATCTCTGCATCTTCCGCCGAGCATTTCATAAACTGGGCAGTTATAATACTTACCCTTGATATCCCACATTGCCTGCTCGATTCCGCTGATAGCGGAAAGCATAAGCGGACCACCTCTGTAAAATCCGCCTCTGTAGAGAGCCTGGACATGGTGTTCGATTCTCATCGGATCTTTTCCTATCAAATATTCCTCAAATTCTTTTATAACAGCTTCAACCGCCGTACAGTGTCCCTCCAAAACAGGCTCACCGAGTCCGATGATGTCTGTATCGGTGTGCATTTTCAAGAACATCCATCTCGGCTGAACTTTTATCACTTCAAGCTTTGTAATCTTCATAATTTCCTCCAGTATTCATTTAAAATTTTTTCAAATATATTTTTGATACATATTCCTTTGATGAATTTGCTTTAATTGCATCAAATCCGGCAGCACTTCTTCCCAAAGGCGAATTCGGACAATTCACTCCGCAATTCATCGGCTCAAGACATATATATGTATCCGCCTCCCCGTTATAAAAAAGCCTGTGGGAAAACTTTTTGTCGTTTTCATAAATAAGTGTGATATTTTTTTCAAAATCTCTGATTTCGATTTTTCCGTCGCCTGCCGCTTCGGTGTGTATGCTTATTTTTTTCTCAAATGGCATAAACTCTCCGCAGTTCATTTTCATCAAGGCATCGTTATTTGAATTTATTATACCTGTGGGCAGATAATTTTCGTCCCTTTCGATTTCGCCCTTTGTTTCGGCATAAACCCTGATTTTTTCACTGTTGGAATTTTTTATGAACGGTATGTTGAATGTCGTATGAAAGGCGAGAAAATTAGGCATATTTTCTCCCGACAGATTTGTTATTTTCGTTATCTGTTCAAGACCGTTTTCCGACAAATTGTATGTTATTTCAAGCCTAAATTTATGGCAAAAATCAAGATACGGCTTTTCAAACACACATTTTATGCGATTTTCTTCTATTTGCGTCGTTTCAAATTCGGTTTCGTGCAGAAATCCGTGAATATGACAGTCGGTTTGCGATTCATTTATCGGAAATTTATATTTTCTTCCCTCAAAAACAAACTCACCCGTAGAAATTCTGTTTGCCGGATATAAAACGGGCATACCGTACAAATACGGATTGACCGCCGGATATCCCCCGTCTGGCTCACGCAGAATAACAGCATCATATTCCGAATTTCTTAAGCTTATGCAATTCGCACCCCTTTCGGGATTTATTACCGCCGTGTAAGCACCGGCTTTAAGCTCCTTGTTACTCATTTTCCGCTCTGAATTCCTCGTCAGCCAAATCGCAGAAGTGCTTTATAATCTCAATTTCATATGGATTGTAAGGATTTAGACTCGGACGGTAGAGGTCGTGGAACCATTTTGTAAAATCAAAACCTCTGACCTGTTCGGGATTTTCTCTGTATTTGTCCCAAATTCCGTTCCAAGGCTCATATGTCTGATATTTTCCGGCAACAAAACCCCAATTGTAACAACCTATCTTTTCAAGGTAGAAAAGAGGGAACATATCTTCAACATTGTTTTCTGCACAACGGTTAAGCCACTCCGTGTTAAGCATCGGTCGTCCGAGTTTTTTCAATTTCTTGATTACTTCAATGTTTTGAGCATATGAACCATAGTTGTGGAAAGAAATCACATCGGATATTTCAATAGCATATTTTTCAATTTCATGAACCTTGTCGATGTTTGCACCGTGTGACCATATTCCGGCTGTTATAGGCTGAATCGGGTCAATTTCACGAATTATTTCAACAAACTTTTTCATATGTGGCAATGACATCGACAAACGCTTGCAATTTCCCGGCTCATTGAACACATCCCAAATAATAACTCTTTCATCTTCCTTGTATTTTGTGACAATTTCACGCACAAATTCATAATGCTTTTCGGCTCTTTCAGGCTCATCGAGAAGCGAATATCCCGGTCCTTGGAATGTTCCGTGCTGTGAAACCTTTCTTCCGCCGTGATATCCCCAATCAACCTTTTGCTCGCCGAGATGTAAACGGCTGTAATGTTCCTCCTTTGGTGGCATACAATCGTTTCCGAAAACAATCATACAGGAAATGTTGTTTTGTGCGGCGGCATCTATGTAACGCTCCAATCTGTCCATAAAGCCGTCATGTTCCTGCTCCCAAACAAAATATTCAACAATAATTCTTATTGAATTGAAGCCTGTTTCGCAAGCCAAGGCAAGCTCTCTTTTTGCCGTTTCAAGCTTTTCTTCAAAGCCCTCCGCCTGCCATTGGTCAATACGGTTGGCACAGTCACTTCCCATAAAGTTACAACCTCTTATCCACGGACGGGAATTATACCATTTCCAAGCCTTTTCCTTGCTCCATCTCTTTTCCATAAATTGTTGCTCCTTTTTATGCTTTTTTCTTGATTATATACCCGTTTATATTGACAGACAAGCCAAAACAAGTTAAAATATAGTCAAAAGGTTAGGTGATTTGTGTGAAATATCAAAATGAAAATTTCGGCGGTATTTATGATTTTCGCTGTCGATTTCATAACGGCTGGATTATGAGCCAACACATACATGAATACAGCGAGCTTTTGTATTGCAATAAAGGCTCTTGCGAAATTCTTGTTGACGGCAAGGCGATAACACTTTGTGAAAAGCAGTTCGTCTGGATTTTGCCAAACTCGATTCATCAGTATAAACAAACCGATGCAAACCTTACCTGTGCTATTTTTTCGCACGATTTTATACCGCTGTTCTTTCATATGACAAAGGGAAAAAAACTCATCACAAAGGCTATCGATTCGGGGGAGCTATGCGATATTTTTGAAAAGCTCCCGAGTCTTTGCCGCGATAATTCTGTTTTGATTTGTGCATACTTAAATCTTATTTGTTCAAGAGTGCTTGAAGTATCCGATTTTGATGAGAAAAACATATCGGACGGAATTCTTTACCAAAAAGTCGTTTCCTATATCTGCGACCACTTTCTTGAAGATATTTCATTGAAACAACTTGCTAAAAAGTTCGGTTATAACGAGAAATATATGTCCCATTGCCTTCATTCTCTCACAAATATGAATTTCACCGAGATTATCGCTATGTATCGTATCGAACACGCAAAAAAACTCTTTCAAAATGACCCCAATATTTCAATTTCCGATGTGGCATTCGCTTGCGGTTTTAACGCTATCAATACATTTAATCGTATGTTTAAAAAAATAACGGGTATGACCCCGTCACGATATAAAAAGGATTTTCCGCAGTGAATGAAGAAATTCAGTCGTGTAATATTACGGATTTATCCGATCCGACAAAATCACCGATTTTTCGGACAAAAAAAAGAACCGCAAAACACAATTTTGCGGTTCTTTTATCGTTTTATTCTTTAATTAAAACTTTGATCTCTTCTGATAATGTGTGTGGAGCAATTCGTGAGCCTTATGTGAGCAAGGTTCGCCGAAATATTCCTCATACAATTTCTTAACATACGGATTTTCGTGTGACTTTCTCAATGTTGATGCTTCATCCTCCGAATAGAGAGCCTTTGCACGCAAAGCCTTAACATCAACAACTGCCTTTGTCTTTGAATCAACTATCGGCTGACCGCCGCCATTGATACATCCGCCCGGACAAGCCATAATTTCGATGAAATCATAGTGTTCTCCGGCTTTCACCTTTTCAAGAATTGTTCTTGCATTCTTTGTTCCGTGAACAACAGCAACTCTGACATCCTTACCTGCGATTTTTAAAGTTGCTTCCTTAACGCCCTCAAGACCTCTGACAGCTGTAACATTCAAATCGTCAAGCGGTTTCTTTTCCAATATTTCATATACTGTACGGATAGCCGCTTCCATAACACCGCCTGTTGTTCCGAAGATAACACCTGCACCGGTTGCTTCTCCGAACGGCTGGTCAAATTCTTCATCGGGAAGATTTGCAAAATCAATACCTGCTTGCTTAATCATTCTTGCAAGCTCTCTTGTTGTCAATGATGCATCGATATCCTGTGCACCGCTTGTTGAATGTTCGGGTCTTGCCGCTTCAAATTTCTTTGAAGTACACGGCATAATTGCAACAGAATAAATATTCTTCTTGTCAATGCCGGACTTTTCGGCATAATATGACTTGATTATTGCACCGAATATTTCCATAGGTGATTTTGCTGTTGACAAATTATCCAAAAATTCGGGATAATAGTGTTCACAGAACTTAACCCAACCGGGTGAGCAGGAAGTTATGAGCGGAAGATTTTCCTGTTTTGTAAATCTTTCGATAAACTCTGTTCCCTCTTCCATAATCGTAACATCTGCGGCGGTATCGGTATCGAAAACCTTATCAAAGCCGAGTCTGCGTAAAGCCGCAACCATTTTGCCCGTCACGGGAGTTCCGATAGGCAATCCGAATTCTTCGCCGAGAGCAGCACGGACAGCCGGAGCAGTCTGAACAACAACATGCTTTTCTTCATTGTCAATCGCATTTTGAACCTGCGGAATGGCTGACTTTTCATAAAGTGCTCCAACAGGACAGGCTACAATACACTGACCGCAGTAAATACATCCGACATCAGCCATAGACTGATTGAATGCCGCACCAATCTCTGTTGAAAATCCTCTGTTCAAGCAGGAAATAACCGAAATCTCTTGGTTATTACAAGCACCGATACATCTTCTGCACAATACGCACTTGTTGTTATCTCTGATGATTGAAGTTGATTCATCATCTATATCATAGTGAATGTTTTCACCCTCAAAAGCTATATCCTCAACGCCGAGTTCCTCCGCAAGCGTTTGAAGTTCACAGTTCTTGTTTCTTATACAAGTCAAACACTTCTTTTCATGGTTTGAAAGAATAAGTTCAAGAGTCATTCTTCTTGCGTTTCTTGCTTTTTCGGTGTTTGTGAACACCTCAAGACCCTCACTCACGGGATAAACACACGCTGCCTGCAAGCCTCTTGCACCCTTAACCTCAACAAGACACATTCTGCAAGCACCGATTTCATTAATATCTTTCAAATAACATAAGGTAGGAATGTTGATACCAACCTCACGAGCTGCGTCAAGTATGGTAGAACCTTCCGGTACACTAACATCCTGACCGTTTATTTTCAAATTAACCATCTTATTCATTCCTTTCCTCAATTATTTCTTATCGATAGCGCCGAACTTACACGAAGCCTGACAAGCACCGCACTTAATACACTTATCCTGATCAATAACGAACGGCTCTTTAATCTTACCGGAAATTGCATTAACCGGACACTGTCTTGAACAAAGACTGCAACCCTTACATTTTTCAGGATCGATTGTGTATTTTGCGAGTTTCTTACAGACACCTGCCGGGCAAGTTTTATCCTTAACATGGGCAATATATTCGTCTCTGAAATACTGCAAAGTTGACAAAACAGGGTTTGGAGCAGTTTGTCCGAGACCGCACAACGCACCGTTTTTGATTGTATAGCACAATTCTTCAAGCTTATCGATATCTTCCATTGTTCCTTTTCCGTCGGTAATCTTTGTGAGAATTTCAAGAAGTCTCTTTGTACCGATACGGCACGGAGCACATTTTCCGCAAGATTCATCAACAGTAAATTCAAGGAAGAATTTTGCAATATCAACCATACAGTTGTCTTCGTCCATAACGATAAGTCCGCCCGAACCCATCATTGAACCGATTGCCATAAGTGAAT
>CAZGZZ010000010.1:0-36141 GCA_964530315.1 uncultured Lachnospiraceae bacterium | reverse complement strand
TAAAAGACATACGAGGTTACGGTCGAACAGGACTGAGGCTTAGGAAATGTAGCCGTAGGCAAGTGCAAAAATTTTTACACATTTTAAGAAAGGTAGGTAGCCAATATGCTTAATATTCCAATTTGGGAAAAAGCTAATTTGACATTAGAAGAAGCGGCTGCCTACTCAGGTATCGGAATTCACAAGATTAGAACATTGTCAGGAAAAAAGGAGTGTGACTTCGTCCTTTGGGTAGGCAACAAGAGATTAATCAAAAGACGAAAATTTGATGAATTTATTGAACGGCAATACTCTATTTAAAGAGTAAAATTACTAAACGGATTTCATTGTTTTGATTGACTTTCAGGCATAAATGTTATATAATCATAGTGCCTGATTGTGATTCTTTGCAATGTAATCCGTTGGAAAGGAGACAATTATGACTAAAATAAAAAACAGCAAAAGGAAAGACAGTAATAGAATAGTTTTAAAGAAGGGGGAATCCCAAAGACCTAACGGAACATATTCTTATCGTTGGACGGAAGATGACGGCAAAAGACGTGTGGTTTATGCACCGACACTTGACGAATTGCGTATAAAAGAAGCCGAATTAGCTTACGATATTCACGATGGTATCCGAACCGAGTGCAAAAATACAACGGTCAATCAGTTGTTTGAACTGTGGTGCGATTTAAAACGTGGTATAAAAGATAACACTCTACAAAATTACAAATATATGTATAACACCTTCGTAAAACCGAAATTCGGCTTGCAAAAGGTTGTATGTGTTAAGAAATCAGACATTAAGAGATTTTATAATCTGCTTGCAGATGACCGAGTTATGAAAATTGCCACTATCGACACGATACATAATATTTTACATCAAGTGTTTGATATGGCGGTAGATGATAACTATATCCGCACAAATCCCACCGATAAAATGCTTAAAGAGTTAAAGCAAGCTCATAACTTTGAGGTCGAAAAGAGAAAGGCTCTTGAAGTTGCGGAACAGAATTTGTTTATGGACTTTCTGAAAAGAACACCTAAATACAACCATTGGTATCCTGTGTTTGCGGTAATGCTCGGAACAGGAATGAGAGTCGGCGAAACCGTTGGGCTTAGGTGGTGTGATATTCACCTTGAAGAAGGTTATATTGACATAAATCACACACTGGTTTATTACAGTAAAGGTGAAGGTTTGGGATGCAAGTTTGCAATCAATACGCCAAAGACAAAGGCCGGAGTAAGACAAATTCCTATGATGGATTTTGTGAAAGAAGCCTTTCTGCTTGAGAAAAAGTATCAGGAAGAAAATGGACTGTCTTGCAAAGCATCTGTTGATTGCTATACCGACTTTATATTCATAAATCGGTTTGGAGATGTGCAACATCAAGGAACGCTCAACAAGGCGATACGCAGAATTATAAGGGATTGTAATGATGAGGTACTTCTCAAAGGAGAGGAAAATCCGGTTTTACTCCCACCGTTTAGCTGTCATTCATTAAGGCATACATTCGCTACAAGAATGTGTGAGCAGGGTGTAAACATTAAGGTCATTCAGGATGTGCTTGGACACAAGGACATAGAAACCACTATGGACATCTACACGGATGCAACTATGGAACTTAAATCAAAAGAAATAGGACATTTGCAGGATTGTTTCGGACTTGCGATGTGATTAAAGCTTAATCCGATTTAAGCCAAAACTTAAGCCAAAGGGAACAGAACTTATGAAAAGTTATGACGGCTTATGTAAAATCAAAACAACAAAACACCGCATAGTATAAGGCTTTTGAGGATTTATGAAGAAATATGTAATTTTAAAAGCAGAAATCCCCACAATGAAGCCGTTGGATAAATAAATGGCGTATTTATGCGGTTTTGAGGGATTAAAAGTCAAAACTTACGACCAATTTACGACCAAATAAAGAGAACACCCAAAATACTATGAAAGCGGTTGGATTAGTTTCCAACCGCTTTATGATTAAGGAGGGTACTATGAAAAATCCTTTTAAGCCATTACTTGATGAATTAAAAATACGGAAACGAGAGAATGAAGAATTACATATTTCTGTTTTACAAGAAATTGAAAGATTAAAAACAAATCGAGAAAATAAACCTAAAAGTAAATTTAGAAAATTTGTTTTCGTTGATAATATAGCAAATAAAATATCAAATTCAAATGATGAAAAAGCTCTAAAAATTTTTCAAGAACAAAAACGGAAAGAATTAGCAATTATCAGAGAGCAAAGGAAAAATGATTATCTCATTAGTATATTTGCTTTGTTGGGCATATTTATTATAATAATTGCATTAATTATAACTATTGGTGTTTTCTGTGAAAAAAGCAATTCCAGTAAAGTTAGTAATGAAACTTTTATAGAGCAAGAATTGAATACAGAAGATTTTAGCAATGATAATGTTTTACCAGAGCAAGAAAGTGTTGACAATGATTTATTAGTGGATAATGCAGAAACTATAGAAATTGAAAATGATACATATGGGAATTTTGAAGCAGAAAATGAATCCGAAAGCGAATTTTCGGAACAGAATATTATTACATCAGAATCTACGAAGTCAAGTAACGAAACAAATGATATATCGAATACCGATGAAGAAACACAGCAGACAATGTATGCGTCGGACGGCAGAACGATTACGGTATATAAATCCGAAGTTGCGGCGTACAAAAATGTGGGATGGTATGAGACACAAGCGGAAGCGTTGGCTGCCAACAAAACCACCAATAATCCTTCGGCTGACGGAAATTATTACAGAACCCCTAAAGGAAAACGGTATCATATAGATCCAAACTGCGGAGGAAAGAACAGTTATAAAACAACAGACATTTCCGGTCTTTCCCCTTGTGCAAAATGTGCCCAATAGGTTTGTTGTGATTTGGGTGGTATTTAAAAGACGGAAAAAGAGATGAATGAGAGGATATAAAAAGATTGAAAATAACCTCAAAGGAAAAATTATCCTTTGAGGCTATTTATTTTATCGGTAATCGCCCAAAAAATCACGATTGATTTCAAACAGTTCATCGCACATATTTTTTATTTCGTCGAGAGAGCACACGGCGGATGCGAGCGGATCCATATAAGCGGCATGGTAAACCATTTCTTTTGATTTTTTTATGGCAGCTTCAATAACAAGCGATTCCAAGCGTGCCGTGGTATTTACAAGAATTGAGATATGTTCGGGCAGAGGACCTGCGATTGTTGTTTTAAATCCCATTCTGTCGGCAACGACAGGAACTTCAACACAGGCATCGTTGGGAAGATTCGGAATAGAACCGTTATTTATAACATTTCCGTTAAATACAAAGGGTTTGCCGTCGCCCATTCTTGCATTAAAGATATCAGCCGCATATTCATGACTTTTGTTTGGGTCAAATTCTTTCTTATACCAGTCGTCATATTGTTTTTGCGGATTTTCTCTGCGTTCTTTTCTTAAATTCAGCGACATTGCATACAAGCCCGGATTTCCGTCGGTGCTGTGGGTGCAGTATTTTTCTATCAGGTCGGGTCTTTTTCTGAACCATTGATTGTATTCCGAATTGTGACCGCTTGATTCCGTTACAAAATATCCCAATTTCAAAAACATTTCATTTCTTACCTGTTCTTTGTTGAAGTATTCGGGATTTTCAAGAAGCTTTCTCAATTTTGGATAGAGATTTTCTCCGTTATGCTCAAGAACAGTATAAAATGCTTGGTGATTTACGCCCATACATTTGTATGTAATTTCATCTTTCGGAATGTTGAGCCAGTCGGCAAGCATTTTTATTGTTCCCTGAACGCTGTGGCAAAGACCTGTGACCTCAACATTTGAATATTTCTGCATTGCTCCGCAAAGCATTGACATCGGATTTGTGTAATTCAAAAATACTGCTTTCGGACAATATTTTTCTATATCCCTACAGATATCGAGCATAAGCGGAATATTTCTCAAAGCCCTGAAAATTCCCGAAACACTTCTTGTGTCACCAATATTCATATCCACACCGTATTTTTTTGGTATTAAAATATCATACTGCCATATGTCAATATCGCCGTTGAAAACCGTGCAAAGCACACCGTCAGCGTCTTTTAGGGCGGTTATTCTGTCGGTTGTTGCTGTTACCTTACATTTTCCACATCCCATTTTTTCAACAATGGTATCAACAATTTTTTTGATGTTATTAAGATTATCCGGGTTGACATCCATTAATGCAAATTCACATTCACGAAATGCCGGAAAAGTTAAAAGGTCACGCACACAGCTTGTTGTGAACTGCAAGCTTCCGGCTCCGATAAATGCTATTTTTTTCATAAATTAATCATCCTTTCTGTTTTTGCGTTAAAACAATTTTATCACGAATTTATAGGATTGAATATAAACAAAAAACAAAAATATATGGACAAAAATGCTGATTTATATTATAATATATATTACGAAGTGTTACAATATGAGGGTGATAACAATGAAAATACACGATGGGTCAATAGCTGATACAACAAATTTTTCTTCCGATAAGTATTTGCAGATAAACAGCTGCGGATATCACAATATTTTATCCGAACAAACAATACTGCGTAGGGACGGAAGAAAAGATTATCATATTTTAATGGTTGTAAACGGACACAGCCGTGTATGGTACGATAAGGCTTTTTATGATTTGAATAAAGGAAATCTTATCATATATGAACCGGAAGAAAAACAGGAATATGTAAATTTTCCGGGTACAACGACATTGTGGTGTCATTTTTGCGGAAGAATTGTTGGAGAAGTTTTTGATGAATTAAAGCTTTCGGGCGGAGTATATTCCATACCTCCCAATAACAATATTATTGAGGTATTCACAAATATGATACGAAATTTTCATCAAAAGGAAAGAAAAAATTTTTCTAATGCATATCTTCTTGAACTGCTATACTATATTGCGGACGGGACAAAAAATTTATATCAAAGAAAATATGATGAAATGCTTGTGCCGATACTCACTTTTATAAACGCAAATTACAATAAGCAAATAACTTTGGAGGAGCTTGCAGGGAAAACAGGTTATTCAAAAAGCAGATTTTCGCATATTTTCTCGGAGTTTATGGGAACGACACCTATAAAATATTTAAATGAAATCCGTCTTAAAAATGCTTGTGAACTTTTGTGTTCAACAAATCTGACAATCAACAATATTGCTTTTTCGTGCGGATTTAACGACCCGTTATATTTTTGCAGACTGTTTAAGAAAAAGTATCATATACCGCCCAAAGAATACAGAAACAGTAAATAAAAAGTGCAAATGCTTTTTTGCATTTGCACTTTCTGCGTTTTATTTTATAAGTTGTTTTTTTCGTATGACAACAAACGCCGCACCGCAGGTGAAAATCAGCACAAGAGGAATTATCCACAGAAGAGCAGAGTTTTTTATCGTATTGCAGGTACACTGTATTTTTTGTGCCGACAAGTTCAACGAGAGCATATTTATCCTTTTTTGTGACTGCATATGAACATCTATGTATTTAAACATTACTCGATACCTGGATTGACGGGCGGATGGTGTGTGAGCTTATTTTTTGGATTTGTTTTGTATTTTTCGGTATATGCTCTGTAAAAGGAGGAATAATCGTGAAAGCCTGCGGAAAATGCCGCCTCGGAGAGAGTTTTTCCGTCATTATACAGCTCTGCCGCAAGGGTGAGCCTTTTTTGCTTTACATATTGCTGAATTGTAAGTCCTGTAGCTTTTTTGAATATGTGACAAAGATGATATTTTGAAACAAGGAATTTTTTGCACAGCTCGTCAAGTGTAACCTCATCGGTAAAATGGTTGTTAAGATAATTAATTGTTTTTTTTATGGTCACATTTGATGAATCGACATATTCAAATGAAGAAATAAGGTTTATAAGATACAGGATTTCAATCATTATACTGTTAAATATGCTTGTGTTGACATTGGAAAAGTTGTTTGAGTATTTTTTTAATCGCATAATTGCATCATATAATCCGCTTGAATGGACAAGCTCCGCATTAATTTTGTTGCCGATTTTGCCGGATTTGCTTAGAAATGCATTTTCGTATTCCGCGCAGTTGTTTTTTGGAAAAAAATCCGGGGAAACCATAAATACGATACGGCGGTATTTTTTTGAACCATCATGAATGGCTCTGTGCATTTCATGTTTTCGAATAATTATTATGTCATCCGGGGAAAGGTCATAGTTTCTTTCCTCAACAACATATCTTGTGTTTCCTTCCAAAAACATATAAATTTCATATTCGTTGTGATTATGCAAATGAAATTGTTTGTTTGACGGGTTTTTCATTGAAATTTCACTTGCGGTATAAAGAAAGTCGGACATTTTATCACCTCGTATATAAGTATATCATAATACAGCAATAATTACAATGTTTTTAGCAATTTTAGTATAGCTACTATGCTTATTTTGTGATATTCTAAAGTTAATTATTGCTGATGGAAGTGATTTATACATATAATAGGATAAGCGATTTCTCGGATAGAATATCAAGTCGGGGTGTTAAAAAGTCAAAATCGGATATTTTAAACCGAGAGGCGGATGGTCGTGAGGAACGGAACAAATTTATGGATTTTTTGGATGATTAAGTGAGGAGAAATTTATGATTAAGATAGGTGCTCAATACTATACAATAAGAGATAATTGCCAAACATTGGAGGATTTTGACACATCTTGCAAAAAAGTTACCGAAATGGGATACAGATATATCCAGCTTTCGGGAATAGGCGATTTTTCGGCTGATGAAATCAAAACGATTATCGATAAATACAATTTGAAAGTTGTTTGCACACACAGATCTGTAGAAAAATATCTTAATGAGCTTGAGGGAGAAATTAAATTTCACAAAATACTCGACTGTAAAATTTGCGGTATCGGTGCTTGTCCGTATTTTTGGTATGAGGGTGACAAAAATGAAGATGTGGACAAGTTTGTTCGGGAATTTAAGCCGGTTGTTCAAAAACTCAAAGAGGAAGGACTTGTTTTTGCATATCATAATCACGCAATGGAATTTGAAAAACTCGACGGAAAATACATTTTCGACAAGCTTGTCGAAAAAATGAATTCGGATAATTTCAAGTTCATTCTTGATGTATATTGGCTTGCAGTTGCGGGAATTAACCCTGCAAAATTTATTGTGGAAAACAAAGAAAAGATTGCTTGTGTACACTTCAAGGATTTGAAAGTGTTTGAAAACACGGCAAAATATGCCGAAATCGGCAACGGAAATCTTGAGTGGGACGAAATTATTTCTGCTTGCGAAGAGGCGGGTGTTGAATATGCACTTGTGGAACAGGATGATTTTTGGTATAACGATGATGCGTTTAAATCGCTTGAAATAAGCTGTGAATATTTGAAAAAGAAAGCAGTGACATTTTGACGGGGATTTTAAGGCAGATAAGAATTGAGGTTTTAATATGTATAAGAAGATAAGCGGTTTCTCGGATGAAATATCAAGCGACATAACCACCCAATTTGAGGTGTTAAATAAGCTCGGAATCGGATATTTTGAGCCGAGAGGCATAAACGGAAAAAATATATCGGAATTGGATGATAAAGAAGCTTCGTCGTTGAAAGAGAAGATGGAGAAATATAAAATAAAGGCTTCATCAATAGGTTCGCCGATAGGCAAAATTAAAATAAATGAGGATTTTGAAAGGCATTTTGAAATATATAAAAGAGTTGTCAAAACCGCAAAAATACTTGATTGCAAATATATAAGAATTTTCAGCTTTTACCGTGACGGTGGCGAATGGGGCGATGAAGAAAGAACGGAGGTTTTTTTCCGTTTAAAAAAATTGATTGCTTATGCACAGGAAAACGATGTTGTTTTGCTACACGAAAATGAAAAGGATATCTATGGCGACACAGCCGACAGATGTCTTGACTTGATGAAAGAGCTTTTCTGCGATAATTTTAAAGCTGTTTTTGACCCTGCAAATTTTGTTCAATGCGGACAAAATACAATAGAGGCTTATGAAAAACTCTGCGATTATGTCGAATATATGCATATAAAGGATTCAAAAGCGGCGGATATGTCAGTTGTGCCGGCAGGTCACGGCGACGGAAACATAAAATATATAATCGAAAGGCTTTTGAAAAACGGATATGACGGATTTTTGAGCCTTGAACCCCACCTCGGAAGCTTTGAGGGTTTGGCGGCTCTTGAAATCGACGATAAAATGGAAAAGCTTCCCAAAGGCGGAGAGGGAACCTTTACTCTTGCATATAATTCTTTAAAGGAGATTTTGAATAAAATGGATAAGGTTAGACTTGGAATTATCGGATACGGAAATATGGGAACGGGCCATGTCAGAAACATAATGGCAGGTAAGGTTGATAGATTGGAGCTTGCGGCTGTATGTGATATCGACGAGGAAAGAAGAAAGGTATTTGCCGAGGAATATCCACAGATTGCCGTTTTTGAAACAGCGGAGGATTTGTATAAAAGCGGTTTGTGTGATACGGTTTTGATTGCTGTTCCGCATTATGATCATCCGCCGCTTGCGATTAAAGCCTTTGAATACGGCTTGAATGTTTTGACCGAAAAACCGGCAGGTGTTTATACAAAGCAGGTAAAGGAAATGAACGATGCCGCCGCAAAGTCGGACAAGGTTTTCGGAATTATGTATAATCAAAGAACAAATCCGGTTTATCAGAAGCTTCGTCAAATGATACGGGACGGACAGCTCGGACATATAAAGAGAATTACCTGGATAATAACCGATTGGTACAGACCGCAAGCATATCATGACAGCAGTACATGGCGTTCAACCTGGAAAGAAGAGGGCGGAGGAACACTTATAAATCAAAATCCGCACCAGCTTGATTTGTGGCAGTGGCTGTTCGGAATGCCCGACAGAGTTTTTGCAAAGGTATCGTTTGGAAAATATTATGACATTGAGGTTGAGGACGATGTTGTGGCATATTTTGAATATGACAACGGCACAACCGGCGAATATATTACATCAACCGGTGAAGCTCCGGGAACAAACCGTCTTGAGGTTTCCTGCGATATGGGTAAGATTGTGATTGAAAAGAATAAAATAACTTTCAACAGAAATGTTATTTCCGAAAGAGAGCATAACAAGATTAACAAGCTCCCGTTTTGTTTACCCGAATGCTGGGAATGTGATATTCCGTGCGATTTTTCGGGCGGAGAACAGCATATCGGAATATTAAAAAACTATGTCAGTGCCGTTTTGGACGGAACAGAGCTTCTTGCAAAGGGTGAAGAGGGCATAAAGGGATTGACTATTTCAAATGCAATTCATTTGAGTGCATGGACAGGTGAAACAATAGATGTCAATAATTTCCCTGATGATAAATTCTATGAATTGTTACAGGAAAAAATAAAAAATTCAACCGTTGTAAAAAAGGTAAACAAGGTTGTTGCGGACACCAATGGTACATATTGATTGAGAGAGGATTGAAACAATGAATTCGTGTATAGTCGGTTGCGGTGCTATAGCTCCAGTTCATGCACAGGCTTTATCTTTGTTTGAAAATACAAGGCTGTATGCTGTATGTGATATAGACAAGGAGCGTGCCGATGCTTTTGCAAAAAAATACGGAGCAACGGCTTATTACAGCTATGATGAGTGTATGGCGGATGAAAATATCGATGTAATTCATATTTGCACACCGCATTATCTTCATTTTGAAATGATTTGCAAGGCTTTGGAAAGCGGGAAAAAAGTCGTTTGCGAGAAGCCTGCTGTTATGAAAAAATCGGAGATGGAGATTCTTTTTGCAAATTATGATGTATCAAAGGTTTTTCCGATTGTTCAAAACAGGAAAAATACTTGTGTTGAGGAATTAAAAAGGATTGTCAAAGAGGAAAATGTCGGTAAGCTTGTCGGAGTGAAGGGAATTTTGACATGGTTTCGGGATGCCGATTACTATAATTCCGGGGAATGGAGAGGAACAAGAGACTATGAGGGCGGCGGAGTGCTTATAAATCAAGCCGTGCATATTCTTGACCTTATGATATATTTCGGTGGCGGTGCAAAAAAAATCGGGGCTTCAAAAAGCAATAAATCCCTAAAGGGTGTAATTGAGGTTGAAGATACAATCGATGCATATATTGAATTTCAAAACGGAGCAAAGGGGATTTTTTACGCAACAAATGCATATGCAAAAAATTCACCGATGCAGTTAGAGCTTGAATTTGAGAACGGAAGCTTTAAATATACTGACTGTCTTTTGATTTCGGACGGTCGTGTGCTTTGCAAGGATTTGGGAGAATTTGAGGGAAAAAGCTATTGGGGTAGCGGTCACGCAAAAACATTATACGAATTTTATGAGAAAAATAAAAAGTTCTCTCTTGCCGATATAAAGGATACAATGGATGCAATGTTCGCAATTTATGAGAGTGCGGAATTGGGAAAGGAAATAATGCTATGAAAATGACTTTCAGATGGTATGGGGATGACGATAGCATAACATTGGACAAAATAAAGCAAATTCCGTGTATGACGGGAGTTGTTACTGCTGTTTATTCTGTTCCTGTGGGTGAAGTTTGGCAACAGGAAGAAATAGACAGAATGAAAGAAAAGGTGAATTCTTACGGACTTTCAATGGAGGTTATCGAAAGTGTCCCTGTGCACGAGGATATAAAGCTGAAACGGGGAAACTATCAAACCTATATCGATAATTATAAGGAAAATATAAGACGACTTGCAAAGGCGGGGGTAAAGTGTATTTGTTATAACTTTATGCCTGTGTTCGATTGGACTCGCTCACGGCTCGACCAACCTCTTGCAGACGGTTCTTCGGCTCTTGTGTATTACAAGGAAGATGTTGATAAAATGGATCCGACGAAAATGGCATTGCCCGGCTGGGATGCGTCCTATTCGTCGGAGGAAATGAGCGGCTTGATTGAGGAATATAAAAAAATCGGTGAAGAGGGTCTTTGGGCAAATCTTGAATACTTTATTAAAGAAATTATGCCCGTGGCAGTAGAATGTGATGTAAATATGGCGATACATCCTGATGATCCGCCGTGGCCGATTTTCGGTATTCCGAGAATTATCACAAATGAAAAGAATATTGACAGATTTTTGTCGATTTATGATGATAAGCATCATGGACTTACGCTTTGCAGCGGTTCGCTGGGTTGTGCAAAGTTTAACGACTATACCGAAATGGTGAGAAAATACGGCAAAATGGGAAGAATACACTTTGCTCATGTGAGAAACATAAAGATTTTGGAGGACGGTTCTTTTGAAGAAAGCGGACATCTGTCCGATTGCGGTTCTTTGGATGTTGTTGAAATTTTAAAGGCGTATTACGATTGCGATTTTGACGGATATCTTCGTCCTGACCACGGAAGAATGATTTGGGGCGAGACAGGCAAGCCGGGCTACGGTCTTTATGACAGAGCATTGGGTGCGATGTATATGGCAGGAATTTGGGAAACACTTGAGAAAACGAGGGATAAAAAATGAAGTTACCATTTGAAGTGAATTTTAGGGATAAGGTTATTGTTATAACGGGTTCAGGCGGAGTTTTATGTTCTATGTTTGCCGAAGCGTTGGCAAAAACAGGTGCAAAAATCGCACTTTTGGACATAAATGAAGTCGCAATAAAGGAAAATGCCGAAAAAATTGTTGCGGACGGAGGAATTGCAAAGGGATATTACTGCAATGTTCTTGACAGAGAAAGTCTTGAAGAAGCACATAAAAAAATACTTGCGGATTTCGGAAACTGTGATATGCTCATAAACGGTGCAGGCGGAAACAATCCGAAAGCAACAACAGATGATGAGTATTTCAAATCGGGGGATATGGAAAATTTAAAAACATTTTTCGATTTGGACAAAGAGGGTGTTGAATTTGTATTCAATTTGAATTTCTTGGGTACACTTTTGCCGACACAGGTATTTGCAAAGGATATGCTCGATAAGCAGGATGCAAGCATTATAAACATATCAAGTATGAATGCTTTCACGCCATTGACAAAAATTCCGGCATATTCGGGAGCAAAAGCCGCAATATCCAATTTCACACAGTGGCTTGCCGTTCATTTTTCAAAAACAAATATTCGCTGTAATGCCATTGCACCGGGATTTTTTGTGACAAAACAGAATGAAAAGCTTCTTTTTAACGATGATGGAACACCGACTCCGAGAACGGATAAAATTTTATCGGGAACACCGATGGGCAGATTCGGAAAGGCGGAGGAATTGATAGGAACTTTGTTATATCTTCTTTCAAAGGATGCGTCAAGCTTTGTTAACGGTGTCGTAATTCCCGTTGACGGCGGTTTTTCGGCATACAGTGGGGTGTAAGCTATGAGTTTTATTAATGATGATTTTATGGTGAGAAATGAAACAGCAAAAAAACTTTATAATGATTTTGCAAAAGAGTTGCCGATAATCGATTATCATTGTCATTTGTCGCCTGCGATGATTGCTGAAGATTACAAGTTTAAAAATGCATATGACCTTTTTTTGAGCGGTGACCATTATAAGTGGCGTCAGATGAGAACCATGGGAATTGACGAGGAATATATAACGGGTGGTGCCGATGATTATGACAAGTGGGCAAGCTTTGCAAAAATTATGCCGTATTTGATAGGAAATCCGCTTTATCATTGGACACATCTTGAATTAAAGAGATATTTCGGTATTGACGAGCTTCTTTGCGAGGAAAGTGCGAAGAAAATTTGGGATATTGTCAATGAAAAACTGTCGGACGAGGGATTTTCCAGCCGTGAGCTTATCAAAAAGTCGAATGTTGAGGTTATTTGCACGACGGATAATCCATATGATGATTTGAAGTATCACAAGCAGTTAGCGAATTTTGAAACAAAGGTTCTTCCGGCATTTCGCCCCGACCTTAACGATATAAGAACGGATATATGCGAAAGAATGGATTATTTCGCTGAAAACGGCTGTTGCTTGTCCGACCATTCGGTTGACAGAATGGATGACGATGTGGCAGAAAAGCTCATATATCTCGGAGAGGAATACGCAAAGCGTGGCTGGGTTTGGCAACTTCACATCGGAGCACTTCGCAATAATAACACAAGAATGTTTGAAAAGCTCGGTTCTGATATAGGATTTGATTCGATTAACGACTTCCAAATTGCCGAGGGACTTTCAAAAATCTTAAATGAACTCGATAAAAAGGATAGCTTGCCGAAAACAATACTGTATTGCTTAAATCCAAAGGATAACTATGTTTTGGGAACAATGTTGGGAAACTTCCAAAGAGGATCGGTAAAAGGAAAAATTCAGTTCGGTTCGGGCTGGTGGTTTAACGATAATAAGGACGGAATGGAGGGGCAGTTAAAGGCACTTGCAAACCTCGGTTCTTTGGGTACATTTATCGGTATGCTGACCGATTCAAGAAGCTTTGTGTCGTACCCAAGACACGAGTATTTCAGAAGAATACTTTGTAACCTGCTCGGCGAATGGGTCGAAAAGGGTGAATATCCGAACGATGAAATAATGCTTGAAAAAATTGTCAGAGGAATATGCCACGATAATGCGGCAGAATATTTTGGTTTTATATAATTAAAACAAGGGACGAAATCCATAAAACGGATTTCGTCTCAATTTGTCAAAAAAGGTATTTTCCACCTAATTATCGGGCGACCACACAGGACTGTCAGAGTCGATGGATGATTTGCGGGTGAATATAAAATATTACATTTATTTAAGATTGTGCAAAAAATGTTGAATATTTTGTAAATACAAATTTGGATTGCTTTGATATAATGAAGCTACAAAATAAAATTCAAAGGAGAAATGAATTATGGCAAACAGAGTATGTATTCCTGACAGCGAGTACAAAGAAAGAATAGCGAAAGCTGCAAAATTGGTTCGTGAAAGAGGACTTGATGTTATGGTCGTTGCAAGTACCGAATCGGACTATGCAAACGCAAGATATTTCAGTGGTTTCTGGCCATTGTTTGAAAGAGCCGGAGTGGCAATTTCCGCTAACGGAGATGCGGCTTTGATGGTTGGTCCGGAGTCTGCTATATTTGCAAAGGATTTCGGCAAAATCGAAAAGCAGTTTGTTTTGAGAGAGTTCAGAGAATCTGCTGACCCTGCATATCCGGAGCTTCATGCAGATACATTCAAGGATGTATTTAAGGCTATCGGTGTAACGGGCGAAAATATCAAAATTGGTCTCGGAAGCTATGTTGAGTGCACATTGCCTATATTCGAGGGCTTGAAGGACAGCTTCCCGAAAGCTGAAATCGTTAAGTGTAACGATATTATGGTTACTTTGAGAAAAATTAAGAGTATCAACGAGCTTGCTTGTATTCAGGAAGGTTTCAGAATTGTTGACCTTGCAACTGACGAAGTTATCCGTCATTTGAAGCCGGGTGTTACAGAGCTTCAAATGGTTGGTATCGCACAGAGAGTCATCTATGAAGAGGGTGCTGAATACGAAGGTCTTCCTATGTATGTATTCTCGGAAGCATCAACAAGACACGCTATCAGCCGTTCAAGCTACAGAAAGATTGAAAAGGGTGATATCGTTCAATTGAACCTTTCGGCTAAAATTGACGGTTATTCTCCGGCTATCGGTTTGCCTGTTGTTATGGGTAAGCTTGAGGGTGAGAGAAGAAGAATCGTTGAATTCTGTCTTAAAGCTCACGATTGGACTGTTGACCAGCTTAAAGCAGGTGTTATGGCTTCCGATGTTGCAAAGAATTTCTATAAGCTTTATGAAGAAAACGGTATGAAGGACAACTTTGTATATGGTCCTTGCCACGGAACAGGTATGATTGAGGTTGAAGCTCCTTGGATGGAAACAACAAGTGATTATCCGCTTGAAGAAAATATGACATTCCAGGTTGACACATTTATTTCAGGTCCTACATTCGGTTGCAGATGGGAAAAGGGTATTGCAATCACAAAGGACGGCTGCAAGTCAATGACAGATTACCTCAAGAAAGGAATTATTGAAATCGATGGCTAATATTGGTAAAAAAGAATGGATTATTCCCGATTGCGAGCTTCCGCAGCCCGGTGAGGGTGTTGCAAAAGGTCACGAATCGGTTATCATTGTGAACGATTCTGACATTGATGCTGTTATCGATGTAAGCATTTTCTTTACCGACAAAGACCCATACACAGATATTAAGTGGGAAGTCGGCTCAAAGAGAGTAAGATGTTTCAGAATGAATAATATTGAGCATATGTGCGGATTTGAAGTTCCTTTTGAAACACAGTATGCTATGAAAATTTCAAGCAATACTCCTATTGTTCTTCAATACGGAAGATTGGACAACACACAGTCCAACCTGGCGTTCTATACTACTTTGGGGTATTCCGAATAAGGAGGATATTATTATGGAATTTAATATGAGTTTTCCAAAAGAGCTTAACAATGTTAAGGAAAACAGAATTCCGTTCGTTATTTGCGGCGGAACTGTTGAGTACCACGGTCCTCATTGCTCATACGGATGTGATACATTGGTTGCGGAGGGTCTTATCAAAAAGCTTGCCGAAAAGAAAGAAATTATGATTGCTCCCTCAATTTATTACAGCCCTTCAAGCTATGCGGTTGCTGATGAAACAAGCGGAACGGTACATATCGAAGAGGATATTTTTGAGGCTTATCTTATGAATATTTTCACAAATATGCTTGATGCCGGTCTTCGCAATATTTATGTGGTTATTCACCATCAGTTTGAACAGGAAAATTTGAAGCCGATGACACTTTCTTATATGAAAGCTTCTCAAAGAGCTATTATGAGATACCTTGAAAAAACACAAGGCAGAGGCTGGTGGGGCAGTGAAAACTATGCAAACTACTATGATGATCTTGGCGGCGGTGACGATCCGTTCAGCTGGATTAAGGTTATCCCGACAATGAGCACAGAGGTTCAAAACGCAACAGGTTATGATCATGCCGGAAAATATGAGTGTTCAATCCTTATGTCACTCTATCCCGAAGCTGTTAAGCTTGAAAGACTCGGAGATGTCAACCATTGGTTTACAAAGAGTGCCGCTGAAGCAAACAAAGAGCTTGGCGACGAAATGGTAAGACAGTCTTTGGAATATCTTGAAAAGAAAATTGTATAATTTTTGGGGCAGGAGCTTTTTGTTCCTGCCCTGATTTTGATGAGGAGAGAGAACAGATGAGAATTAATTTAAAAAAGGAAATGTTTTCGGAAAAGGAATTTGTTCTTGCCGAAAACGGAGTTTTGAAAGCAACAGCTTTCAGATATTCAACAGGTGTTGAAGCATTGAAAATCGAAAATGACAAGGGATATTTTATAATTCTTCCGTTCCAGGGTCAGCAGATTTGGAGAGTGAATTTCCTCGAAAAAGATATTTTTATGAAAACGAAAATCGATGAGCCGAGAAGCGGATGCCATTTTCTTGAAACCTACGGTGGATTTTTGCTTCACTGCGGAATCGGCGGAATCGGAGGACCGAGAGAGGGAGACGAACATCCTCAACACGGTGAATTGCCGAATGTTGCATATGAAAGTGCATACATAGACTGCGGAGATGATTATTTTGCGGTGGGCGGTGAGCATAAATATGACAAATCTTTTGTAAAATGCTACACATTCTTACCGGAATGCAGACTTTATAAGGGTGACACCGTTTTGAAAATTACGGTAAATCTTGAAAACAGACGCCACACTCCTTTGGAATATATGTATCTTTGCCACATTAATTTCAGACCTATCGACGGTGCAAAGCTTATCTATACCGGAGATTATGAAAAGACGATTGTTTGCAGAGGCGGCGAAACGGGCGAGCTTGCAAAATATATGGACGAGCTTGAGAAAAATCCTGAAATTCATCAAAAAGTCGGAGCGAAAGGTCAAGTTTATGACCCGGAAATTTGTATGTGGCCGAAGTACTTCGGAGATGATGAAAATCGTGCATATACCATTCAGTATTCGGATGACGGTGCAAGCTATGTGAGTCACGATGTTGCGGCGCTTCCGATGGGTGTAAGATGGATTTCAAGAACGGGTGACGAGGATTCGATGGGTATGATTCTTCCGTCAACCTCGGAACATTTGGGATATACAAACGCAAAAAATAAGGGTCAGGTTAAGATTTTAGACCCTTATGATAAAATTTCATTTAAGATTGAAGCCGGATATCTTGATAAACAGGCGGCTGATGAAATGAAAGACAAAATTGAAAAATTGAGAAGCGAAAAACTATAATTCAAGTTTTGAGCGTATGGTTTTTATGTATTCTTTGGGGGATTGTCCCGTGGTTTTCTTGAAAACTCTGCAAAAATAGTGGATTGAATTAAAACCCAGCTTTTCGGAAATCTGTGTTACCGACAGTTCGTTTTGACGAAGAAGTGCTTTTGAATCTTTAATTCTCAAAGCGTTCACATAGTTCAAAACTGTTGAATTGTAACGCTTTTTAAAGGCGGAACAAAGAGATGTTTTGTTTGTTCCGAATATGAAGCAGATGTTATCAAGAAGAATTTTTTCGGTGTAATGTTCGCAGATGTATTGATGGATATTTTCTATTTCTGTCAGTTCATCTGCGGAAATTTCCGTGTTTTGCTGTGATTTTTTGCAGTCACGCACAAGAGAAATCAACAGCATTTCAAGTCGGAGCTTTATGAGCTGATCGGCACCGAACGGGTAATCCTCTCTTTTTTTCATTTCAAGCGTGTTCGGAAGGTCATATGGGGGAGCATAAACGCTCATTCCCTCTTTCATTATTTCGGACAGCATTTTTTTTTGCTCCGCCGAAAGGGTCAAGGGATTTTTTGAAAATGGTTCAAGCTCATCGCACATACATTCAAATCCTATTATTATAACATTCGGAGAAACAGAATTTCCGCATTCGAGAGAATGGTTCTCGTTGGGGCGGTGAACTATCATTTGGTTATCGTTTAACACACCGCAGTAATTTTCGGAATGAACGATTATCGAACCTCTGTCAACATAAAGGAGCTCACAAAAATTATGAGAGTCGTTTTTTGTGTGATAGAGATTTGTAAATTCAAAATAGTGAATGTTGGCAATTCTCGAAACACACAGAGGCATATTGAAATCTTTAAGCTTGTATTGCATATTGTAACTCCCTTTGCACAAAATTACATATAATTAATTTTGTGTTATTTTATCATTTTGTAAATGATTTGTCAAGGTAAAATAAAAAAAGTTGCACAATGCTATTGACAAATCGAAATCTTTGTGGTATAATATGGAAAAATCATGATTTTTTATTTTTTTTATCAACAAAGTTGCGGTGTGCGACTGTAAAACAAATCACACCAAAAAAATTTAAAATACTGATAGCATTATGCAACAACAGGAGTGATTTTTATTCCATTATCAGATGAAAATACTATTTTGCTTATTCGGTATATGTTCCGTGACGGTTTGAACGCTGCGGAAATTGCAAAAAAAATCGGTATGACGGTTAAAAAGTTGAATTCCGTGATGAAAAATAACGAAATACTTATGAAGGAATCGGAATGTTCAAAACTTTTGACAGATTATGCCGTTGAGGACGCTCTTTTGAAAAGGGCACTCGGTTCAACTTCGGTCGAAACAAAGGAAACAGTTAAAAATTCCGGAGTTGAATCGGTAACGGTGACAAAGGAAGTTCCCTCCGATACTGCAGCACTCAAATTTTGGCTCGAACACAGATGTCCCGAAAAATGGGCTGAAAAGGGAGAGAGCAATCAGGAGGTCAACCAAAGACTGGAGACAATTATCCAAGAGATAACAAGACAGTCGGCACAGGACGGGGAGGGAAAATGAGGTTCAGTAAAAAACAGCTTGAGTATTGGAGAATGGCTAACCACCGCTGGAATATAAAACAGGGTGCAACACGAAGCGGAAAAACATACCTTGATTATTATCTCATTCCGAAAAGAATTCTCGATTGCAGAGGAAACGGTCTTATAGTTCTTTTGGGAAATACAAGAGGAACTCTCAACCGAAATATTTTAGAGCCTATGAGAAATATTTGGGGAAAGGAATTAATCGGAAATATCGGAGCGGATAATACGGTTAATATGTTCGGACGCCGTGTTCACACGCTGGGAGCGGACAAGGTTACACAGGTGCAAAAATTGCAGGGTGCCGGAATTGAATATTGCTACGGTGACGAGGTGACAACATGGAGTGAGGAAGTTTTTGCAATGCTTAAATCCCGTTTGGATAAACCTAATTCACTTTTTGACGGTACCTGCAATCCTGATTCTCCCGACCATTGGCTGAAAAAATTTATCGATAGCGATGCGGATATTTTTCTTCAGCATTATACTATTGACGACAATCCCTTCAACAGTCCCGAATTTGTCGAAAATCTGAAAAAAGAATATTTCGGCACGGTTTATTATGACCGTTTTATTCTCGGTGAATGGGCAAGTGCCGATGGACTTGTTTATCCGATGTTTTCAAAGGAGAAACACATTGTATCATATAAAGATGACGGTGCCGGAGAGTATTATATTTCTATTGACTACGGTACAAATAATCCGACCTCAATGGGACTTTGGAAAAAGAACAAAAAGAGTGCCGTGAGAGTTTCGGAATATTATTACGACAGCAAAAAGTCTCTGCGACAGCTTACCGATGAGGAATATTACGAAGCATTGGAAAAGCTTGCCGGGAGCAGGAAAATTAAATTTGTTATTGTTGACCCGTCGGCGGCAAGCTTTATCACAACCATTCGCCGACACGGAAAATTCATTGTGAAAAAAGCTGATAACAGGGTTTTGGACGGCATAAGATATTGTTCGACTCTTTTAGCCGGCGGAAATTTGAAATTTAATGCCTCCTGCACCGATATAATCAGAGAATTCGGCGCTTACAGGTGGGACGACAATGCGAAAGAGGACACCGTTATCAAAAGCAACGACCATGCTATGGACGAAATGAGGTATTTTTGTCAGACCGTTATGAAAAAAGAAAGATGATTTGAAAGGATTTATGGTGATTTTATGAAAATTTCCGAATTGTTCAGAAAAAAAGAGCTTTTGCCTTCAGACATATCTCTTTTGGATATGTCTGACGCAATATCCAAATGGAATGCAATGTATGAAAACAAAAATGAGGGAGGAAGCTTGAATATCGCCGCAGGAATTTGTTCCGAACTTGCAAGGCTTGTGACGGTTGAGTTTTCCTCGCAAATCAGCGGAGGTTCAAGAGCTGAATATCTGAATAGACAGTATGAAAGGGTTATTGACAAGGCAAGAGTTTTTGTTGAATATGCCTGTGCACAGGGAAGTGTTATTCTTAAGCCTTACCCCGAAAACGGGGAAATAAAGGTAAGTATCGTTCTTGCAGATTCATTTTATCCGACGGAATTTACCACTGACGGAGATGTTTGCGGAGGAGTTTTCTTTGAAACATTTTCCGAAGACGGATTTTATTACACAAGGCAGGAAGAGCATAGACTGCGAAACGGCAGATGCATCATAAAAAATACGGCATACAAAAGCAAGGCGAAGAATATGCCGGGTAAGGAAATAAGACTTTCGGAGGTTGAAAGGTGGCAGAACCTTGAACCCTACTGCGTTATAGAAAATATGGAACGACCGTTGTTCGTCTATTTTAAAATGCCGCTTGCCAATTCGGTTTGCCCGAGTTCACCGTTAGGTGTTTCGGCGTTTGCAAGAGCGGTAGATTTGATTGAGGATGCAAACACTCAATATAAAAATTTTTTGTGGGAGTTTGAAAGCGGAAAAAGAGCACTCTATCTTGATGAGTGTGCAATCCGCCGTGATGAGGACGACAATATGTCGATTCCCGACAAAAGGCTTTATAAAATGCTCTCAACGGGAGACGACAGTCTTTTTGAAGATTGGTCACCGATTATTCGTGAATCGGAATATCTGAAAGGCTTGGACAGAATTTTAAAGAGCATTGAGTTTAACTGCGGTCTTGCCTATGGAACGCTTTCCGACCCGGAAAGCACGGAGAAAACAGCAGAGGAAATAAAGGCTTCAAAGCAAAGAAGCTATGCAACGGTTTGTGATATTCAGAATTCCTTGAAAAAGGCTCTTTGCGAGCTTGCAGAGGTTTTGGATGTTTACTGTGACATTTACGATTTTGCTCCGAGAGGAAAATACAGCATTTCATTTAATTTTGATGACAGCATTGTTTGCGACAGAAACAAGGAATTTTCAGAAAAGATAACACTTTTGGAAAAGGGTGTTATCGCACCGTGGGAAATGCGTCAATGGTATTTTGGCGAAGATGAAACGGAAGCGAAAAGCAGAATAGGAGAAATAAATGAGATACGGGTCATTGACTCTATGGCATAAAATGCCGAATGAAACATACAAAAGAATATTGTTTGAAAAGGTGCTGATTTCCGAGAAAAGGGGGATAAAACCCGGAGGTGCGGCGGTCGATGAGGATAACACGGCACAGGCAAGAATTTTTAACAGTGTCGGGTGCGAAATATCTGTCGGAGACAGATTTGTTATCGGATACGAATCGTCCGTAATTCCTCCGGAGGATGCCTATATAATTAAAGAAATAAAGGGAAATTTCGGCACGAGTGTTAATTTAAAGCATTATAAAATTACAGGTGTTTAAAGGAGGTGAAAAAATGGATAAGGATTTTTTGAAAGGGATTGGAGTTGATGAAGAAAAAATCAACCTTATCCTTGAAAAATCAAGAGATGAAGCCGAAAGGCAGAATTTGATTTTTTCGGTTAAAAGCGAAATGTCAAAAAGAGGAGTTAAAAATCTCGATGCCGCAATGAAACTTTTTGATGCGGACACAATCGAAGATGACGGCAAATCGATTTCGGAAAAAATTGACGGGTTTGTATCGGAAAATGAGTATTTGTTTGAACAAAACAATCCGAAACCCGTTTTCTCCGCTAATGCCGGAACGGAAAACAAAAACGGCATTACGAAAGAGGAATTTAATAAAATGGGATATATTCAAAGATTAAAGCTGTTTAATGAAAATCCCGAAAAATACAAACAGCTTGCAGAGTAAAAATTGAAAGGAAGATTATTATGACAAAAATCAGTGATTTGGTAAATCCAATGGTAATGGCGGATGCGATTTCCGCAAAGATAGGTAAAAAGATTGTGGTTGCACCTTTTGCAAAAATCGATGAGACTTTATCGGGTGTTCCCGGGGATACTGTTTATGTGCCGCAGTACAGCTACATCGGCGATGCGGACGATGTAGCGGAGGGCGATGAAGTCGGTACTTCAAAGCTTGTTGCGTCAACAACCAAGGCAACAATAAAGAAAGCGATGAAAGCGGTTGAACTTACTGATGAGGCGGTTTTATCCGGTTACGGAAACCCTGTCGGCGAAACAAGCAACCAGCTTGCCGGTGCAATTGCCGCAAAGGTTGATGCGGATGCGATGGATGCACTTTTGGGTGCAAAGCTGTCTGTTGATTTGAGTAATGCACAGATAAACTACGGCGGGATTGTTGATGCAATCGATGTTTTCCAGGAGGAAGCAAACACCGAAAAGGTTATGTTTGTACATCCAAAACAGGTGACACAGCTTCGACACGACGAAAACTTTATTTCTGCCGATAAATATCCGGGTGCGGTTATTATGACGGGCGAAATAGGTATGATTGCGAACACGAGAATTGTTCCGTCAAAGAGAGTTAAACTCAACGAGCAACATTCACAGAGATATGAATTTTGTACGGAGGCTGACAGCGGAGCATTAAAGGTTGTGAACAGCGAGTCGGCAAATGACGGTGAAGTTTTGCTATCGACTGTTTCGACTGATTTGGAAAATGCAGTTGCCGGAGATTATGTCAAGCTTTCAAAGGCTGTTGCCGCAGGGGTTTATTACATAAATCCTATTGTTAAGATTGAGAGCGGAGAAGAAATTGCGGATGAAGCTCCTGCTTTGACGATTTATATAAAGCGTGACACCAATGTCGAAGCACAAAGAGAAAGTTTGAGAAGAGTTACCGATATTTCGGTTGACAAGCTTTATACCGTTGCACTTTCCAACACGGCAAAGGTTGTTTTGACTAAATTTAAAAAGTAATTCGGAGATAACGGAAAATGACAGTTGATTATTTGGTTAATCTGCTGAAAAGCCGTGATTTTCCCGACGGAATGTCAATCGATACCGGATATTTGTCCGAAAAAGAAAATTCGGTGTCGGTTGAACCCGACGGAAGTGATGAGGTTGTGAGAAGCTATTGTGATGGCGGAAAGATAAAGGCTTTCGGATTTTCGCTTGTTATCAGGCTGAAAAAAGGCTTGGGGGACAATACCGAAAATTTGAAAATGACAGAAAGAATAGCGGATTATCTTGTGTCTTTAAATGACTTTCCGCAATGCGGCGGAGAAATTCCGCTTTTGATAGAGGTTACAAAGGGTGCGGTTTTGGCAGAGGATAATATTCATAGCCTAAAATACAGAACGGAATGCAGATTATTATATCTCAAGGAGGAGAAAAACAATGGATAAAATTTCAAAAAGAAGTGATAAGGTTGCTTTTTTCGGACTTGCCGGAAGCAACACGGATTTTGTGAGAATGAGAGGTTTTACGGAATTTTCCGTGAGTAAAAATCCGGTGGAATATTCAAGAAGATACATTGACGAGCAAACAGAGAGAAATGATGTTGTTGCATATGCTCCATCAATAAGCTACAGTTTTGACCGTTTTTCGGACAGCGAGGTTCACAAGGAGCTTGTTGAAATTGCGGATGCGGAAAAGGTCGGAGCGGATGCTGTTCGCAACATTGTTATTGTTGATTTGTCGGGCGATGCCTCGGAAAAAAATGCCGTTATGAGAGAATGGACGGTTATTCCCGACAGTGAGGGTGATGATAATGATGCATACACATATTCGGGCTATTTTAAAGCAAACGGGGAGTGTGTAAAGGGAACTGCCGTGACTGATGACAATTGGATGAGCTGTACATTTACAAAGACCGATGCGTAAGCCTTTTGAAAAATTGTCCGACTGTGTGGCAGTTGAGGGAAAGTATTATGAAATCAATACCGATTTTAGGGTTTGGATTGAAATTTCCGTGATTATGGAGTCGGAGGCAGAATATGAGGAAAAAATTTTAAAACTGCTGTGCCTGGCTTACAAAAAGGAATTGCCGCCTCACCTTGACACCGCAGTTTTTGCACTGCTTCAATTTTTTTCCTGTGGTGAGAAAAACAAGGAAAAGAGCGGTGGGGTGAATGAAAAAATAATGGATTTTGCCCGTGATGAGGGATTGATATATTCGGGATTTGTTCAGCAGTACGGAATAGATTTGTTTGAGGCAAGGCTTCATTGGCATAAGTTTTTGTATCTGCTGAACGGACTCGGTGAGGATACGGCTTTTATGAAGATTGTCGGCTATCGCAGTGTTGATTGCGACAAAATAAAAAATAAGGATACAAGAAAAATACTACGCAGAATGAAAAAGAAATACAGTCTTTCAAAGGGTGTCGGCGATGATGAAATTGCGTCGGCACTCGACAGTATTATGCGGTGACGGAGGTGTGTATGCAGAATAAGGATTTTGAAAGCGGATTTAAAAATTTGCGAAAGACGGCAGAGGAAACCTTTGAAGAGATAGAAAACAAAAGTCAAAAGAGTTTTGCGAGAATGTCGGCAAATGCAAAGGCTTCGGCAGATTTTCAAGCCGAATACGACGAAATGATGAGCCAAAAAAGAGTCAGGAGCTTTTCGACGGAGGAAAACAAGCGGCTTCAAATTTTAAGAAACAACATTTCATATTGTAAATCCTTGCGACAGGGCGAATATGAAAATTTGAAATCAATGTTAAATCTCGGTGAAATTTCCAATGATGAATATTACACAAGGCTTGCTGATTTTCGTGATGCATATTTTGAAAAGGGAACGGCTGAATGGAATAAATATACTCTTGAAATTATAAAGTATAACCGCAGTGTGGTTGAAGAACAGCAAAACACACTAAATGAAATGCTTTCTGGAGTTGAGGAAAAATACAAAAAAGGCTTTGAAAACATTCAAAAAAAGCAGACGGCTATGCAAAATAAGCTTGACGATACTTTCGGTGTTTATGAAACGGTTCAATTTGATATGGGCGAGGGAAAAGAGTCCGAGTGGTTGAGGCTTGCCGATGTGGATGAGGATTTGAGAATTCTCAAAAATTATAACAATTCCCTGATGAATGTTAAAAATAAAATCAATGCCGTTTTTGACGAAATGGGAATGGATTCGGACAAAAGCAATGACCTTGGAGCAAAATTTTTTGAACAGATAACCGATTTGAGTGTCGGGGACGGAATTGCTTTTGCAAATCATATAAACAATCAATCGACCGATACGCTTGCGAAGTTTATGGAAAAGTGGGTCGAAAAGGTTGATTTGACCGAGATGATTTCCAAAAATTTTTATGCCGATGAAAGCGAACACCTTTTGGAGGAATATGCAAATGATATGTCACTTTCTTTTTCGCAGACTCTTTGTGAGAATTTCGGAGAAATTCCCGAAAGCTTTTTTGTAAACGGTAAAAATTCGGCGATTGAATTCAAAAACGGTTTTCTTTCTGCAATAGATGATGCTATCGGTGAGATAAGTATGGGACTAAACGAAAAGATCGCATCCCTGATGCCCGACTTGAGTGTTTTGGGACAGGGAAACTATGTAACAAACAACAATTCAAACTATAATATTTACGGCGTTTCTTCGCCGGAGCAAACCGTGCTTGAAATATATAAGCAGGACGAAAAGAAAAAAATACTGGCGGGAAATTAAGGAGATGATTTTATGACCTTTACTTTTAAAAACAGCTTCGGAAGCTTTTCTCTGTTCGGCTTCGGAACCGACGGATTTTGCGTGTGTTCGGTGAGCGGACTTGAACCACCGCAAAAGACAAGAAGCACGGTGTCATATATCGGCGAGGATGGGTGCTTTGAGGATTTGTCGCAGTATTCGCAAAGAATTATTACTCTTTCCTGCGATGTCCGCCTTGGTGAAAATACGAAAAACGAGATGAGAAAGGCAATGAAGATTTTGTCAAAGGAATGTGTATTGTCTGTCAAAACAAGCGACTCCGAAAGGGAGATATCGGTCAATTCGGCAAGCTTCACATTAGGTAAAAGATATCATAATTATCAAACCTTTGTGATACAGCTGATATGTGATTATCCTCATTTTTGTGACAGCCTGCCAACCGAGTGCACAATCTTCAAAAAGGAAAAGCTTTTGGCAAAAGACAGCACTCTGCCGAAGATTTTCAGCAAAAGACTTTCGGAATGTGTTGTCAAAAATTCGGGGGATCTAAAAATATATCCCGAAATCGTGATAACAAAAAATGATGATATTGTCAGGGAAAATCAAATAAAAATCGAAAATACGACAACGGGGAAATCGATTTTAATTCATAAGGCAATGGCTACGGATGAGGTTGTGACGATTGATGTTAAAAATCGCAGGATAACGAGCAGTATCGACGGAAATATTTTAAAAGCTCTTGACATATATTCATCTCTTTCCGATTTTTGGTGTGAGCCGGGCGAAAACAAAATAAGAGTTTTGCTGGGAGGAGAACAGAGCGGAACGGAGATAAAAGTGAATTATTTTAATGAATATCTGGAGGCAATATGAGGGATATAAGGGTATATGATTTTGAGTTTAATTTTCTGTGCATTATGACCGATGTTGTGTATTCGTCCTGGCGTATTCTCTATAACGGTGTGGGGACTTATGAGGGACATTTTCGATTGAGAGATGAGGTTTCCGATATTATTCTTATGAATAAATATATCGTTATAACGCAGGGAGATTTGCAGGCAATATGCACCGGAAGAATTGTCGATAATGAGCTCACGGTGAGTGGAAGAACGGTTAATTGGATTTTGACAAAAAGAGTTCGACCGCCCTTTAAAACAAGCGAAATATTCGGTGAATATCAAGACCCGGAGACGATTTTATTGTATTGCTTGAAAAAGGGATTTACAGAGCCACCGAATATCGATTCGTCGGGAAGCGAAACAACCGGGATTAACGCCGGCAGGGCGGTTTCCAATTTTGTAATTCCGACACCGTTGGGTGCCCAAAAGATGACCACTCATTTTTGGAGAATATCGGCAAATGATACAGAAACTCTCTGTGCCGATTTGTGCTTGAAATTAAACAGAGGACACCGTGTCGTTTTCGATGTTGAAAGTAAGTGCTGGAGATTTGAATTTATAGAGCCGAAAAGAAATGAAATTTTGATTGCAAAGGAAGCAAAAACGGCATATGATTTTGAATACCGAAGTGATATTCAGGAGGAAGCGGCAGGAGGCTGGTATCCGAAATATGACTCGGAAGCGGAAGAAAATTCAAGATGGTGTTACATAAAACAAGGAAATAAAAGCGGCATATACGACTGGGATTGCGTTCTTAACGGAACAAGTGAGAGTGAGGCTTTTGCCGAACTTTCCAAAAAGACGGACACAAAAAATATTCGGGCAAGACTGCGAAATTTAAAATTCGGTATTGATTATGATATAGGAGATATTCTTCCTGTTTATTACCGCTACGGTAATGTTTCCGAAACGGAATATTATCTTGTTGATGGTGTTGATATAAAAATGTCGGTCGGTGAGAACTACGAAGAACCTATCTTGAAAAAATACAACATTTAAACGGAGGTGTGAAATGCTTGAAAATATTATGGGAATAATTTTGGAAAATTGGATTGAGTGGCTTGTGATGGGGTTCTTTACATTTACCTCTGTATGCCAGAAAAAGGTGATGAGAGCAATTGCAGATGAAAAGGTTAAAAATAGGGCTTTTGCAAACGGTCTTGAAGCTCTTTTGCGAGACAGAATAATCGATTGTTATAATAAATATGAAAAAAAGGGAGCTTGTCCTATATATGCAAAGGAAAATGTTGAAAGGCTTTATATGCCTTATCACGAGTTGGGCGGAAACGATGTTGCAACGGAGCTTGTCGAACAGCTGATGCAGATGCCGTCCGCAAACGGTTAAGGAGGTGTTGGGAATGAGTGTTATTTACAGTTTTATGGATGATTGTCTATATGGTGCGGATGAAATAAACAGAAACTTTTCCAAGCTTACAACTCAAGGGGTTTCTCTTTTCAATTACTCAAACGGAGAAAATCCTCTAAAAGCATTGAATGATGCGACAAAAGGTTTTTTGATACCGGGTATTGAAATGTATAATATCAATGCTTGTAAGGTGATATATGACAGCACCGATGAAAAATTTACAATAGCCGAGGGAAATGCTTTTATGTGTGACGGGTCAAGCATAACGATTGACGGTGAGGCTTACGACATTACAGAGGCTGTTGCAGATGCGAGAAAAACGGCGGACGGGGATGTGTATGTTTGCTTTTACAGAAACATTCCTGAAAATTCAGTTGATATATCGGTTAGCACGAGTGATATCACATTCAATTCGGAATACAGTGTCAGGCTGGCAAGAATTACGGATAATAATACTGTCTATGACAGGAGAACGGTGGCAAAAACAAAGATAGCGCCGTGCAGTGCGAATGTTATCTGCGAGGAAATATTAAATATCGGTGCGATAACCTATCACGAAACGGGAGAAAACAGAAAAAGGCTGACATTACCGAATGTCTTTCCCGGTGCAACGAAGGTTATTATGAACGGCGTTGTTCACGATATTCAAAGGGTTGATGCCGATAAAACAGATACTCTTGTATTTGCAAGAGCGTGGCCGCAGGGAGTTTCGAGTCCGACATCGGCGGCATTCAATATGACGGGTGACGGACTTGAAGTTTGGCTTTTCGCATCATATAATTCGGAAACGGTTTCGGGCTGGAAAATGATAATTTTTTAGGAGGGAGTTAATATGCAAAACAGATTTAAAAGCAAGGTGCTTTGGATTGGTATAATAACACAGGTTTTATCGATTTTGATTGCTTTGGGTGTGATAGATATGGGTGTATCGGGTCAAGTTGAGGCGGTGTTGGTATCGATATGCGAATTGTTTGTTTCATTCGGTATTTTGAATAATCCGACAAGTAAAAATACACTTTGATGAGGTGAGTGCTTTGACTGATGACGAAAAAAGAGAGTTGCTTGTTGCAAAGGCACTCACAAGAAAAGGAAAAAATGTTTATTCGCAGGATGTCAACAAAAGAACTATGATTGAGGGTGGATACGGCGATTGTTCGGGAACGGTGTGGTATTGGTATTATAAGCTTTTCGGTATTAATATAGGTGCGAATACCGAGGCACAGATAAAATCAAAGAACGGATTTGAAGCAGATGTTAAAATTTCGGACGGTGTTCCAGATGAGGGTGGAATGAAAAAGGGGGATTTACTCTATTTTCGTGGAAGCGACAATGCAAGAACAAGGGGCGTCGGTCATGTTGAAATGTATATCGGTAACGGAAAAATTTTCGGACATGGTTCGGGAATTGGCGGTACGGAGAAGAATATGGTCGAATACTGCAAAAATAGATACAAAATAAAATCAACCTATTTGCTGAAAAATAAAGGCTTGATTTGCGTGCGGAGAATTATCGGAAAGAAAGAGGACGAAATGAAAGAGCTTATAAGTGTAAATGATATTGTTTGGGAATTTTCACATCGTGGAATTATTACCGATAAAGAGCTTTGGCTAAAAAAACTCGAAGAGGATAAAAACAGCTATTGGCTTGCGAGAAAAGCACTCAATGCTTTGAGAAAAGCGGAAGGATAAGAGAATTGAAACAGGGTTGTAAAAATATTTTTTACAACCCTGTTTTTCGTTTCATAAAAGCGGTGTTCTTGTTTAAGGACTTTAAAATTTAGATTTTGCTTTTGGCACGATTGAATATCCGATCAGGAACGATTAGAAATTGATTGACATTTTATTCGGCTTTATAATTAAGATATATTGACAAAATCAATATAAAGTGTTATAATAAAACAGATGTTGCACAACGCTTGTTTTGCCATGCTATGAGAAAGGAAGATTATTATGCCACCAAAACCAAAATATACAAGAGAAGAAATCATAAATGCTGCACTTGATATGGTTAGAGAAAAAGGGGTAGATGCCATTACCGCAAGGGATTTGGGAACAAAGCTCAATACATCTGCAAGACCTATATTTACCGCATTTGAAAATATGGAAGATTTGAAAAATGCGGTTACCGATGCAGGTGTTGAAATGTTTAAGGAATATTCAAAGAATTTTACCGACTATACCCCGGCTTTTAAGCAAATGGGGATGCAGATTATTTCTTTTGCTGCAAAAGAACCAAAGCTTTTTGAATTTTTGTTTATGCACAAAAATCCTGAAGCCGTACAAGGTCTTAAGACAGTTGAAGACACTTGCGTAGAAGTGATTTCAAAGGACTATGGTCTTGGATGTGAACAGGCGAGAATGCTTTTTGAGCAGGTGTGGATATTTACTTTCGGACTTGCAACTCTGTCCGCTATGAAAGTATATGAATATACAGAAGAACAGATTTCGGATATGCTTACTCGTGAGTTTACAGGTGCTGTTATGATGATAAAATCAAACGCAAAAAAAACACAAACCGGTAAACCTGAAAAAACGGAGGTAATGTAAAATGAAAAATTTAACAAGAATTATTATAGGGGCAATTTTAATTGCGTGCGGCGTAGTTTGCATTTTGGGAGCATTTGGCATCACAAATATTAATATGTCATTGGACGGTTGGTGGACTTTATTTATCATTATTCCGTGCTTAAACGGACTTTTTACAAGCAAGGATAAATTCGGTAGTTTTATTGGTCTTGCTGTTGGTGTACTTCTTCTTTTGGCGGCACAGGATGTATTTGAATACGATATGGTATGGAAAAGCATTGTTCCGATTATCATCATTATGCTGGGTATAAAGCTGATTGTGAAATCAACTTCTCCCCAAAAGAAAATTGAGAATATGGAAAAAGGACAAAAGGAATGTATGGCTGTATTTAACGCACAAACTTTTGATTATGCGGACGAAGAAATTACAGTAGCAAAAATCGGAGCAGTTTTCGGTGGGGCAAAATGCAATCTTACAGATGCTAAAATTAAAGATGGAAGTCGGATTGACCTTTTATGTGCCTTTGGAGGGGCTGATATTATTGTGCCTGAAAATGTGAATGTAAAGATAAACACATTCTGTCTGTTTGGCGGAATCAGCGATAAGAGAATCACAAAGGACACAAACGAAAATAAAGTAACGCTTAATATAAACGGGTTCTGTTTATTCGGAGGTGCAGATATAAAATGAAATTAAAAAATCCTTTGTTGGTTGTAACCGATATAGACAGGCCGGTTGAATTTTACAAAAAAGTTTTGGGGCTAAATAAAATTATGGATTTTGGTGCAAATGTAACTCTTACGGGCGGTCTTTGTCTGCAGTCAAGGGAAAGCATTGAAGAATTTATCGATAATAAAAATATAACTTTTGGAAGTAATAGTTTTGAAGTATATTTTGAAGAAAAATAACACCGTACCCGGAGGAACTAACCGGCACGAAATTCACTGCCACTCGCTTCGAGTCCTTACAATTTTAAAACAAAAACAGCCAATCCTTGTGGACTGACTGATTCTGTTTTGGTAGGGGTAGAAGGACTCGAACCCTCAAGAACGGTTTTGGAGACACTCTAAATCTTGCAAGACCGTACGAAACTTCCGCACTGTTGAGCCGTTTGTGGTACTCGTTCTTTTGAACTATGCATTAAACAAAGAAAAGGCTTACAGTAACATTGTCATATACAACGGCAAATAAACAATTCCATTTTCCTCTTTTAAATCCTTTGTATGAAGAACATATGGAATGTTAGTCTGCTCCTTATATTTGTTCATAAATTTTTTGATAGATGATAGTGTATATCTATCACCCGATTTAACTTCAATAGGCGAAATGTTGTGCTTATTCGTGATTTTACTTTTTGCAATTAAGAAATCTATTTCCATTCGGTCTTCTGCTTTTTCTCTTGAAGATTTAGAGAAAAAATAGAGTTTATGTCCCGCAGCAGTCAACATTTGTGCAACAATGTTTTCCATAAGCATACCGGAGTTTACAGATAGCTTATCAAAGAGTAACTTTTTATAGATTTCTTCGCTGACAATGCCATTTTCATCAAAGGCGTGACTTATAAGCAATCCGGTATCTGCCATATAGCATTTTAAGGTCTTTCTTTCCATATTCATTTTCAGACCAATATTGGGTTCTGAAGAATTATAGCAAGTGTTAACAATCATAGCATCATCAAGCCAATAGAATGGTTGCTTATATTCACGCATTCTTGCAGTAGGTTTTATGTCGCTTAACTTAAATTTCTTTTCATGCTTGGAGAGTTGTGCCGGAATCTCATCAAAAATTGCTTCAATTTCAAGTTCATTACCATCAGAATGTTTCATGATATCTTCTCGGTACAATGTTAAAATATTCCGCTTGGTAATATCAACTGATTCAAAATCTTTGGTTTGAATATATTTCTCAACTGCCTGTGGCATACCGCCTACAATCATATACTGGCGGAAATAATCCATAGCCTTTCGGTGGAGCATCTGTCCCATAGGTTTTTTCTTTTCAAAGCAATCTCGAATAACAGGCATTAGCATTTCGTTATCCATTGCCCATAAAAATTCCTCAAAATCCATTGGATACATACGAATATGCCTTTCCTCCGATGGGATAGTAATGTCCTTTACATTTTTTCGGATTGACATCAAAGAACCGGTTTCAATATAATCATATCTTCCGTCAGCAACTAAATATTTAATGGCTGCTCTGGCTTTAGGGAACATCTGTACCTCGTCAAAAATGATAATGCTTTCACGGTCGTATAATTTGATATTATAATAGCTTGAGAGGTACATAAAAAGAGTATCTAAATCATCAAGATAATTTACAAACAAATTGCATACATCCTCATTAGCCTTGTTGAAGTCAATAAGAATATATGACTTGTAATTTTTTTTTGCAAAATTTTCTGCAATATAGCTTTTACCAACTCGACGAGCACCATCAATTAAAAGTGCAGTATCGCCTTTTGATGTGTTTTTCCAATCTAATAATTTATCATAAATTTTTCTTTTCATAATTGCCTCCTACACAGAAACAAGACTTATACATTGATAGTATATCACGAAATCACGATTATTGCAAGTATATTATTACACGAAAACAATATTTTATTCACAATTTTCCCAAATAAACTTTAATTTTAAAAATTACAGTGATAAAACAAAAAGAACACCGCAATGTATAAATACATTTTACTCATCTCGAAATATGAGCCGCATTAAACAAAGAAAAGGCTATTTTCGGATTTGGGTATAATAATCATCAAACGAAACTTCTCCGGCAATAGCTTAGTCCCTTATTTCCGATGCGAACTGTGACCATTCTTCGAATTCGGAGATAGTCATTTTCTTTTTCATATATCTTGCGTAATGAGCTTTATATGCCCTATTGTATGTTTGCCAAATCGGATCGTTTTTGCACTTGTCATCATATCTTCGTCTTGAACCGACATCGCGGCAGGTTTTGGTAGGGTCATCTTTTCTTGTATAGTTAAGCATATTAATCAGTGCAGATTCGACCATAAAAGCTTCATTTTCGCTTAATCCGTATTTAACGATTACCGGCTCAAGGTCGTCGCTTTTTAAAAGTCTTGATATCTCGGCACATTTATCACTTGGTATTCTGTTTTCGATTAAGGCGTTAATTTCTTCTTCCGAAAATTTATCACTGTTTGCAACACCTCGTTCGTGCGAAATGGTCAGCAACCTTTTAAATTGTGTTCGTGATGATGTTGAAAAAATGTACTCTCTTATGGGAAGATAATATCTCCTTCGTGCATAAAGTGTGTTGTGAATGTTGATAAGTAAAGAGGTGATTGATATATGAAAAGAGAAGTGTTTGATATTGACTTTGACATATTATAAGAGTGTTGTGATAATTTAGGGATAAAATTAGCTCCTGCTCAGTCTAATCAATATATTACATTGTTTGACGACAGTGGTAATGAACATAAAATCACGCAGAACGATACTTTTTTTTGATACAACAAACGACCAATTTTTGCAAAGGTTACGATAGAAGCTAACTTTTCATGGGAAAATAAAAGCGAAGGTGACATACAAAACTTTTTCGAAGTAAATGCACCTGCTTTGTTGACTGGATATGTAAGACCGATAATAACGTTTTTAACATCCAATTCTCCCTATCCACCTTTTCATTTGGGATTTATAAATTTTGCTGAATAAAATACAAACAAGACTTGCTTTACGGCAAGTCTTTTCTTATGCCTATTCTCCCCTACCTCATCTCTCTGCCAAACTTAACATCGTATATGCTAATTTTTTCGATTGTTCTGCCGTTGGTGGTGAAGTTTAGTGCAACATATCTAAGCTGTTAGAGCAGATTTACAGCACCAAAAGTATTACCATGTGTGTCCGCAATTATTACACTTGAATGTCTTGTTAATCTTCTTGCTGAAAATTCCCCAAGTCAAGATAGACGCACCACGCTCAACGCTACCCATTTTACGAATGTTGGTAGATTGACAGGTTGGGCATTTGGGAACATTGGTGGGTTGAGTAGAGGCTGGGTTTTTTGGATATGAATTGGTATTTATGTTATTCACCATTTTAATGTTTTTGTTCGGGTGATATGGATTAGTATAGCGATATGTTAATTCCGTTCCACAAGTTTTACATTTTGTGTACACTTCATCTACCCCCGACCTAAAATAAACTGTCTTATTGCACTTAGGACATTCATACATAGAAATTGTTTGCTTTGCCATCTTATATCACCTCATTTTTATTATACCTTATTTTATCAATTTTTTCAAGCATAAATCCGCAATATGCTTAATATTAGTACGATATTCAAAACATTTGACACAAGTTCAACCAGTATAAAAGATAAAACAGGTATTTTTAATAAATCATATACGAATATAGGCAGAGACTTATCTTCTGGGCAAGGATTTGGAACTGCTTTATTCAGTGGTAGTCATGTAACAAAAGCCGATATAGCGAATATTCAAGCTATGGACACTGCGATGAAAAACGGGTCAACCACAGCACAAGCATGGCGACAACATATGACAGGCTGTACTGTCGCCGCAAAACAACAAGCAAAACAATGTTTGTTAAATAAAGGGAGCCTATCAGAACTATCTGCTGGTTTGCAGTCAACGACTCTCGGTGCTAAAGCCGCCACCCTTGGTCTAAAGGCTTTGTCTATCGCAGGTAATATGCTGTTGTCTATGGGTATATCAGTGGCGATAAGTGCAACGATAAAAGGCATTGATTATCTAATCCACAGACAAGAAAAGTTAAAAGAAGCGTTGGATGAATCGGTCTCTGCATTAGAAAGCACTACATTAGAGATAGAAGAACTTGAAAAGCAAAGTGAGACTTGTGCAGAAAAAATCGCAGAATTACAAAAGCTAAAGAATGCAGGTATAATTTCTATAGCTGACGAAAAAGAGTTAGAAAACTTAAAAAAAGAAAACGATGAGTTAGAAAGACAAATCGTATTGCTCAAAGACAAGCAAATTCGGGAGGGCAAAGAAACTCTTAAAAAGACAAAAAAAACAGGACGATGAGCTTGTTAAATCTCGATATTCTTTAGGAAACAATGTAAGAACGGATGAAGAAATCAACTATGCCGCTCAACAATTTTTGTATGCAAGAAACACAGGTAACGAAGCTCTTCAAACCGAAGCTTCTGATAGAATTGTAGAAATGTATGAAAAAATACAACCTACATTAGAGGCATATCGAGCACTTGAAGATGCGGGGTACGATTTAAGTGACTCTGAAAAAGAGCGTTATGAGCAGTTAAAAAACGGCGAACAAACATATCTTTTGTATTTATATTGGATAAGAGGAACTAAAGATGAATTTGCGGCTTTAAATGAAGAAACTCAAAAAAATGTATTACTGGGGAATCTTATGAAAAAGGGCTTATCTCGTGAACAAGCCGATGCAGTAATGACAAACATTAAGCCCGAAGATTATGTAAAAATATGGGAATCAGATTTCAAATTCACCCCGCCAGACCCTAACGACTATGAAAGCGCAGAAGAATATGGGAAGGCTTATGCCGAAGCATGGTTAAACGGATTGAAAGATGGTGTGTCCGGCGCCGGTGACGCTGCCACCTCTTCCCTATCCGACTTTGAAAAAGTATCGGACAATATTGGGAAACTTTCTTCTGCTTATAAAGAGCTGAATGATGATGGCTACATAACTATCAAGACAATCAATGAACTTCAAACAGCAACAGGTTTGTCGG